>NZ_QWLE01000079.1:0-8006 GCF_009917365.1 Neglectibacter sp. X4
TCGGTCTTGTGGAACGGAAAAAGCAGGGCCAGGGACACCCCGCCCGGATTTACGTTAAGAACTTCATTCTGGAGCCGAAACACTCTGCGCCGGTTCAGACTGCGGAAAACCAGCCGTCAAGACCGCTTGACAGTGCCGCAGTCAAGACTGCTGAAAAACCGCAGTCTGCACCCCTGAAAACCAGCGGTCAAGAGTGCGGAATTTCCGCCCCTAATAATACTGAGATAAATAAAACTGAAAAAAGCGATACTGATCTATCCATCACACCCCCTGCCCCCTCAGCGGTTTCTTCCCCTGCTGGTAAACGCGCTCCGCGCAGGATGGGATTGGATGAGATGGAAAGCTACCGCGAACTGATTTTAGAAAATATTGACTATGACATTCTTCTGGAACGGAACCCCTGGGACAAGGACTTGCTGGACGGCTATGTGGAGTTAATGCTGGAAATCTGCTGCTCCACACGGGAATCTGTCCGTATCTGCGGGCAGGAAATACCCACCGAGGTTGTCAAAAGCCGGTTCCTGAAACTGAACAGTGAACATATCGGCTATGTCATGGATAGCCTGAAAAGCAACACCGCCAAGATCGGCAACATCAAGGCGTACACGCTGGCGGCACTCTACAACGCCCCTGTCACGATGGGGCAATATTACACATCCCTTGTCAGCCACGATATGGCGCATGGGCTGCTGGACGGTTAAGCCGCCCAGCGCTTAAAAATATACCAATCAAACCAAAGGAGGACTTTTGCATGGAACATGAAATCAACATTCTGGTGGTGGAACCGGGCAAAGCGCCCAGGCCGGCGCGGGTGGACTACTCTCTGGAAAACCTTTCGCAGATTGTCGGCGGCGAATTGGCGATGGGCTGTTTCCTGCCCCAGCGGGTCATGCTGCTTTACAACGAGGACGCCAGCCGTCAGGGACTGCCGCCCAACCGCTACAATCCGTTTGTGAATGAGTGCATCAGCGGTACATTCCTGCTGTGCGGGCTTTCCGACGGGGAGGGCTTCTGCTCCCTTTCCCCTGCCCGGCAAGCCGAGTTTCAGCGCCTTTTTGCCAGCCCTGGCGAGTTTATGATGCTGGGGGCAGACCACATCTGCGCTTCGCCTGCCGAGTTTGCCGAAACCGCTGGCAGGCTTTGGGGCAGCATGGCAAGCGGCGAATCCGTGGTGCTGACCAAGTGGGGCGGCACGGAAAGTGGGGCGTAAAAATGGCAAAACAAAATACCAATACTGACCGTCGCAGTTTGCAGGACTGCGGCGGTTTTTCATCGGCAGAATACCATTCGGTCGGGCTGAGCGGCGGCAAGGATTCGTCCGCTTTATTGTTGCTGATGCTGGAAAAGGGGATGCCGATTGACAGCGTGATATTTGCGGATACCGGCATGGACTTTCCCGAAATGGCGGCGCATATCGCCAAGCTGGACGCGCTTCTGTACCGTGAACGGGGCATCCACATTACCACGCTACGACACCCGCACGGTTTTCCCTGTTCATTCTAACACCTCCGATAATTTTGGAAAATGCGGTATGTAAGGCTGCGTAAGACTACGCAACACAATCCAGCTCCTGCAAAACAAATCTTCCATATTTTTCAACCGCCTGTACCATAGCTTTTATGAAGACATCAAAGTTTTCTGCTTCGTCGGCTTCATTCTTTTGTTGTTCCGCATTATGAAATTCTTTGACATTTTCCATCTGTCTACCTCCGCAAAGCTTAACGGCTGTATGCCATAGATTATATGGATACAGCCGTCATTTGACTAATGTGCAAATCCTCCCATTTCCACTAATTCGCACAATTATTTTCTGAACCATTTTTAAGTGAAATGCTAATGGCAAGAGCCTTGTCAACCCTTGCCATCGTTTCAGTCGGCATCATCCCCATATACTGTTTCAGCCTTTTCTTATCTACTGTACGGATTTGCTCAAGCAGTACAACGGAATCCTTATCAAGCCCCTCAAAATCATTTACTGCGGTATGTGTCGGCAGTTTGGATTTTGTCTGCACCCTGCTCGTAATGGCTGCGATAATGACCGTCGGACTGTGCCTGTTACCTATATCGTTGGAAATGATAAGTACGGGTCTTGTTCCGCCCTGCTCCGAACCGACAACGGGATTAAGCTCTGCGTAGTAGATGTCGCCACGCCCGTCTTTAAAAGAGAGGTAATAATGCCCCTCGGTTATCGTCAAAGTGTACAGATTATACTTGTCCTTTTTTCGGTTTGGATGCTTTTCAAGCATTGTAATTTCCTCCAATCAATCTGAATTTTTTTGAAAATCCAGATTGAAAGGCGGAGAACGGCATCCCACGTCAAAAACAGCCCTGCGGCGTGTTCTAACAAAAAACGACAAAAGAAAAACCGCAAAGGCTGTCACGCCCTCACGGTTTATAGATATAATTGTTCTTATATGTAGAGATTTGACTTCTGCTTTTTGGGTAGAAAGCCCCCTTGCATTGACAAGGATTTTTTTAACAGGCTGTCCACCCATCCCCGATATGATATATGTAAATTGAAATTGCTATTTGCAGGCAATAAAAATCCTTCCAAACTTGAAACAGGTTTGGAGAGTGCTTGTTAAGTCTTTCGGGTATAGCAATACCGCCCACCAAGGGCGGCGTTCCATAAGGATGTTAAATCCAAAGACTTCGTAATCAGCCAGAATGATTGGATTGTAGGCAAATTCAAATCATACGGAGGAATTGCAAAATGGCAAAATCAATCTTTGAGAGATTAGGCGGCGAATATGAACAGCAAGGGGATTATCTAATACCACGCTTGACTGTACCTGCCGAAGAAGAACAGGCAATAGGAATATGGAGACAGCGGCATCTGGACTATTTGAAGCAGTACCGCAATGTTACATACACCAATATTCTCATAAGCGGCAAGCTGAATACATACCTTGCCGACATTGACAGACAGGCGCAGGAACGCTTTGAAAGGCTCATAGAGGGCATGAAACAGGCACAGGGCATAACGGAACGACTAAAAGAAGAAAACGCCTTAGAATGGATAGGGCAACTCAATAGCATAAGGGCTTGTGCGAGGGAGATTGTGAACGAGGAAATTATATATGCTTAATCGGCAAAGCGGCAGAGAGAAATCTCTGCTGTTTTTTTCGGGAGAGTTTTGTGAATATAATATGGAAATTATTTATGAATATAAGGCGAAGCAGATTGACAAAATCATAACAACGGAATATAATTAAACCGATGGTTTAATTATTGAAAGGAGATATACAGATGGCACGCAGAAAAAAAGAACCAAAAAGCGTACATAGAGAAAATATTGCCGCTGCTGCTTCGGCATTGTTTATGGAGAAAGGGATTACGGCAACTTCCATGAATGATATAGCAAAAACGGCGGGATATAGCAAAGCAACATTATATGTGTACTTTGAGAACAAAGAGGAAATTATCGGTTTTTTAGTGTTAGACAGCATGAAAAGGCTTTACAGTTATATAACTTCTGCATTGGAGCAGCAGGAGGAAACAAAGGCAAGGTATGATATGATTTGTCGGGGGTTAGTCCTATACCAAGAAGAATTTCCTTTTTATTTTAGACTGGTGTTAGATAAAATTAACATGGATTTTGAAAGCCAAGATTATTTGCCCGAAGAGAAAGAAACCTATCAAGTCGGGGAGGAAATAAATGAAAAAATAAAGGATTTTTTAGTAAGCGGCATGAAAAAAGGAGATTTGCGTGATGACATAAAAATTATGCCTGCTATCTTTCAGTTTTGGGGGATGCTGTCAGGGCTTATCCAGTTGGCGGCAAATAAAGAAGAATACATTGAAAAAACAATACACTTATCTAAAAGTCAGTTTTTAGAGTATGGTTTTGATATGTTGTACCATTCGATTGAAAAGGAGGGAATGAAATGACCACGAATAAGAAATTGGTGCTTGCAATTTTAGGTAGCCCTCATAGAAACGGAAAGACAGCATCTATGATGGATATTGCAATCCACAGAGCAGCGGAGAAAGGCTATATGGTGAATAAAATAAATCTGTATGAAAGAAATATCTCATTCTGCATAGGATGCCGTAACTGTATAGACACGAAAGTCTGTACGCAAAAAGATGATATACAGGAAATCGCCAGCCTTTTGCGTGAATGTCAAATAGTCTTTCTTGCGGCTCCTGTTTATTGGGCAAATGTTCCTGCTCCTGTTAAAAACTTATTTGACCGATTATTAGGAACAGCTATGGAAGAAACAAGTACTTTCCCAAAACCACGTCTGAAAGGGAAAAAATATATGGTTTTGACTTCCTGCAATACTCCCTTCCCATTTTCATGGATATTTGGACAAAGCAGGGGGGCAATACGGAATATGGACGAATTTTTTAAGACTGCAGGCATGAAACCAATAGGCAAAGTGGTTTATGCAGGTGCATCTTCTAAAAAGGAACTTCCAAAGCACATAACCAGAAAGATTGAGAGGTGTTTGAAATGAGAATATCTAAAAAGAAAATAATTTCAGTTATCATTTTACTTCTATTACTTATTGGTCTGATTTGTGGAGCAGTTTACTTAAAGAAAGTTGCTGATTATAAACGAGCCGTAGTGGAAACTACTATTGGTGAAATAGATATTGCTGATGTTTCCGATGGAATTTATATCGGAGAATATGATGTGAATTTTATATATGCCAAAGTGGAAGTAACTGTAGAAGATGGGGAAATTGTAAGTATTAACATTTTGGAGCATAGACATGAACGTGGAAAAGCCGCAGAAACAGTTATAGAAAAAATAATTGAGGAACAGAAAATAGATGTTGATGCAGTTTCTGGCGCAACCAATTCAAGCACTGTCATAAAAAAGGCTGTTGAAAATGCGCTCAAAGGAGGACTGTAAGATATGAACGAAAAAGCAAAATGGATACACTGTCCTGTTTGCAGAAATAAGACCCGTGACAGAATTAGAGAAGATACAGTTTTGAAAAACTATCCCCTCTATTGCCCGAAATGCAAACAGGAAACATTGATTGAAGTAACGAATTTACAAATTACAGTCATCACAGAGCCAGACACTTTAGATGCAGAGCCGATGAATTTGTGAGAAATCACAGTTGTCGGTTCTGTTTTGTTTTATATGGATTTTAATGCAAATCCCTTTGACGGTAGATAGGTAATCTTGACATTTCTTTCTCAATACTGTATAATACAATACTGTATTATACAGTATTGAAAGGAGAAAATATATGTCAACTATTGATTTAATAATTTTAGGCTCACTCTATCAAAGCCCTAAAAGTGCATACGAATTACAAAAACAAATTGAGGACAGGCATTTAGCCAGATGGGTAAAAATAGGTTCTTTTACAGTATACAAAAAAGTTATCCAATATGAAAAAAAAGGATTTGTCCTTAGTGAAACAAAGAAGAATGGGAATATGCCCGAAAAAACAGTATATACACTCACATCAAATGGGAAAACAAAGTTTCGTGAATTGATGTCTGAATTTTCAGCAGGTGAAACCAGAATATTTTTAGATTTCAACGCCGTCATTGTAAATATGTCATTGCTTGATGATACAGATTTCAAAGAATGTATGAACAATATAAAGAACAGCATTTGTAAAACCAAACACCAAATACAAGAACAAATGTCAAGACAAAAGGAAATGACTTTATTAGGACAAATGATATTGGAACAACAATATATGCTTTTAGAAACATTAGAAAAATGGGAAAAGATTTTTGAACAGAAAATTAACGGGGAGGATGAAAAACATGATTAGCTTTATCTTATTAAACCTTATTATCTACATACCATTTCATTTATTTGAGGAAGCAGTTGGAGATTTCCCTAAATGGATGTATGAACATAAATGGCTGCCCTATCATATGACACATGGACATTGGATGGCAAATAATATATTTATCTATTATCCTATGCTATTGTTGGCAGTATTCATTTATATATTCAACAAAAATATGATTTGTTTTGGTGTGGCTATATTGATATGGGGACTTATCAATTTTGGAGACCATTTCTTTTATACAATCAAAGATAAAAAGGTTTCTCATGGACTAATAACAGGCTTTTTATTTCTGATTAATTCTGTATGGGGGCTGAGATTTTATATGTTATCAGATGATTATTCAACGCTTCATCTGATTATTGGGATATGTATTGGTGGTCTCCTCTTTGGGTTGCCTATCGGCTTATGTGTTGTTGCATATAAATTCTTTGATAAATTTATTAAGTAAAATATATTGAAAGCGAGTTGAAAAATGGAATGATGGAAATGAAAAAAATAAGTAACTGGTTGTTATGTCCCATTTGCGGAAATAAGACCCGTGACAAAATTAGAGAGGATACCGTTTTGAAAAACTATCCTCTCTACTGTCCGAAATGCAAACAGGAAACATTGATTGAAGTAAAGGATTTACGATTAACAGTCATCAAAGAGCCAGACGCACAGCCGCAGAGCCGATGAATGGAGGGTAAGACTACCACTGTTCATTGGCTCTGTATTATTTATGAAATGTTTTTAGGAGATGTTAGTTCCATGTCTTTACAGAAAATTATTATAGGAGGATTTAATATCGTTTTTGTCGGGCAGTAGAGAATATCCCTGCCCTTAAAATGGAAATAAAATATCATGTTGTAGGAACTAAAAACTCCTATATCCTTATGCCCGATTGGACTTACGTTCAGTCGGGTGTTTTTGTTATTCATCAATGCCGTTCGCCGCCTTTCCAATCTGGATTTTAGCATTTTCAAAAATTTCAGATTGGAGGAAAAAAGATGGCATACAACAACGGACGGGAGAACAGGAAATGGCTTATCTGGAAAGAAGCCGAGGAAAAAATATTGAGGGAACACGGAGTTGATGAAACCACCACCCCGCAAATCCGCACAGACGACAGGGCAGACTTCAATTCCAACAGGCGGTTTTACCATTGGACAAGCGACTTCGGCGAATACCTTGAGGGGATGGCAGACAGAGAGCGGAATGTCGAGGTAAAGACCGTTGCTGATTTACTGGACGAGATTGAGGACGAAACTCTGTATCGGGCATTGCTTACGGTGGACAGGCGTACCCTGCAAATTATCCTGCTGAAAATGCAGGGCTATTCCACAAAGGAAATTGCCCCGCTTGTCGGATTGACAACAGGGGCTATCTATGCAAGGCTAGACCATCTGCGGAAAAAGCTGCGGAAGATTTTATAACCATCTAATATTTTCTGTTTTCTTATGGACTATTGGGTGGGGGATAAAATTCCCTTGCCCAATTTTCAAAATAGGTGAATAAAATTCCCGTCCACAGGGAATACTAAAAAGTTTGCCCAAAATCTTGACATGGATACAGCCGCTATGGTATTCTAAAATACCCGTGAGGGAATTGGAAGATTGAAAATTAAATAGCACATAGATGGAAGAATGAAATGTCAGCCAATGGATAAGGCTGACTGCCGCCGAACGTAAGTCGTCCTTTTCGGCTGGCGTATGGCAGCATGGTTTTGAATCCCAAAGCCGTTACATAGCATTGCGAATCCGAGCAGGAGAAAACACTCCTGTCATTCGTGGTGCGGTGTGGCGGCTTTTTCATTTATCCAAAAGTCAAGAAAAACCGAATCCAGAACGGAGGTGCAGGGACATAGGATTTTCTTTTCGGAGGGTAAGACAGGTATGCCCGCAGGAGCAGAGGAATTTGTAGCAACACCGATGTAGTAATAAATTTCTTTCGGGTTTCTATATACGCTGATTCCTAAAATTCCTCTTGGCTCTCCATTAGACAGCTTGCATATTTCCAAAAATTGTTCTCCCTGCAATAACGCTTTCCAAAACTCTGGGACTATCCTTAAATTATCTTCCATATCCGAAGTCAAAGGGATACGGATGCCCACAATACGCAGGGGCGGCTTTTTTGCAATGCGATATGCCATAGCGTTTCCTCCTGTGATTTCAATCCGTACTGTAAACTAAAATGAAAGTTGAAGACCCGCCAGCCCTTCTGGTACAATGGTTTCACCACAAATCCAAGTAC
>NZ_QWLE01000080.1:0-7735 GCF_009917365.1 Neglectibacter sp. X4
ATGTTTGACGCGCTGGAATCCGAGAAGCCCAACCATTTTGCGGTGCGGCAGTACAAAAAATATAAGCTGGCGGCGGGTGATATATGCTCTAAGCGACTTGTTAATCACTTGATTTTTCGGTGATTAGTGAGGACAGCTTAGAGCATATTTTCATTCAAGGAGGTCTGTGCTATGGCAAAAACCAAGATTCCTGTCCAGCAAGGCAGAGGCGCTCCAGGCCGCCCTGGAGGAGTTCTGCCCCCGGCTGTCCACGCCGGATGAGCTGAAACGGTTTTACGATGCCATCTCCCCCGACATGGACCCCAGCGGCTTCACGCTGTACCGCATGGCAAAGGAGCTGACGGGGATCGATGTGCCGTCCTGTTTCCCTTACGAGGACAACCGGGGACTGTTTGAGGAGATGAGCGGCCATAGCCTCTTGGACTGGCTGACCGCCGTCCACTTCCGGGCGGTGGATTGGGACATTATCCCCGGCAGCACCTACGAGTCCGCCACGCTGCGGGAGGTGGATACCTCTACCTCCGAATACCAGGCATTTGAAAAGCAGCTCTATGCGAAGGTGCTGGAGCGCATGGGCTTTCAAAGCCTTTTAGGGCCGGAACAGGAGGCGGGCGCTATAACGGAACTGAAGCAGCACAGCCCGCAGCCAAAACGGGGAGGTGAGACACGGTGAGCAGTATCAGTGAGATCAACAAGGATACCTTCTGGGAACTGATCGCCCAGGCGAAGGAGCAGTGCGGCCAGGACCAGGATGCCTTCTGCCAATGGCTGGAGAACCGGCTGATAGAGATGGGGCCGGAGCAGGCCCTGAATTTCGACTATGCCGCTTTTGCGTATCGGGCGGCGGCATACAAATACGGCCTCTGGAGCGCCGCCTCTGTCATGTTGGACGGCTGCACCGATGACGGTTTTACCGACTTCCGGGGCTGGCTGATCGCCCAGGGCCGGGATGTGTACATGGCCGCGCTGAAGGACCCGGACTCATTGGCGGATGTACCTGTCTATGGGGACTGCTGTTTTGAAACGATCTGCTATGTAGGTAATTACGCTTATGAGGAACTCACTGGACGGAACACTTACGAAGATTTTGACCCCGCCGTATCCCGTGCATGGTCGGAGAAGATCGAGCCGGAGACGGGGACAGTGATCTACGGCTATCTGTGGGATGAAAAGCGGGAGCATTGGCTGGTGGACGAGGAGGCCGCTGCCGTAGTACGGCGCATCTTCGCCATGACGCTGGCTGGCTACGGCCCCTATCAAATCGCCACCCGGCTGACCCAGGACAAGGTTGAAATTCCATCGGTACATCTGGCGAGATTTAACGAGGGTGTGAACCGAACCAAGCCAGTCAAGGACATTTACGGCTGGGGTTCCTCCACCATCGTCCATATCCTCAAAAAGCGGGAATACCTGGGCCATACCGTCAATTTCAAAACCCGCAAGCACTTCAAGGACAAAAAAAGCCACTAGAGGGGCTGATCCTCACCTTCATTAACTGGAAGTCGGCTACTATACAGAAATTTTCTTCGTAGAGCGTGACGTGAGATATATCGCAATCAATGACGGAGCAGACAGCGCAAAACAAGCCCTTTAAGCGGAATTTGTATGCGTTCGCTTAAAGGCTGCTATATTTCTTAAAAGCCGCTTAAATAGTGTCTACATGAGTTAAGCACGAATAGCAGCCCAAATAGCGATACAACGGACGTGTACCGCTATTTGGGCTGCTATCCGTACTTAATTCGTGTAGACACTATCTAAGGAAACGCAAAATTTCCACTGATATGCAAGCGGTTTTCCGCGAAAAAACCTAGTATTTAAGCCGTTTCCCGGAGTTTCCCACATTTTTTATGTTGAAAAGCAGGCCCGTCCTGGATTTCTCACTCTTCACGAAAACTTACAACCTGTAAAATTATGGGTTTCTAATTGCTATTAGTGGTTTGAACAGAGCTAACGCCACCTCTTAAGAATACGTCCCGCTTCTGGACACCACGTCCAGAAGTTCTACCTATCTTTCAAATTCGCTTTGGGCGTAGGCCTCTTAGCAGAAGGGAAAGCACGAGTCGTCATTGACATTTAGTATTCCAAGACACTGTGAAAACGTAATAAAATTATAGAATTGACTTTTGCGGCTATTTACGGTATAATAAAAATACTTAAAGACAGTATTGAGGGATTTTCGGCCATGATATTCTGTTGCAAAGTAGCTTTAACTTTATTTGCTGTTGGGATAATGAGGGTAGAAGCAAATCTTTAGATGATCACTATGAGAATACCTATCGGGGTGTGGCGCAGTTGGTAGTGTGCGACATTTGGGAGAATACGCCCAGCTAGACAGAAACTAAATAACCGGGTGTAGCGCAGTTGGTAGCGCGCCTGCTTTGGGAGCAGGATGCCGCAGGTTCGAATCCTGTCACTCGGACCATGTCGAGTGTTCATAACGCAACTGAACACTCATATGTAAAGGAACAGTCAAAAGGCTGTTCCTTTATTATTTTTTGTGGGGGCTTTTACCCGGCCTTGCCGACTAGATACTCAATCGCCACCCCCTGGCGGCTGTCCAGCACCACATTGTCCGGGTATTCCTCAACCTGCGGCAAATCCAAGGTGCCGATAAAATTGTAGTGGATCACAATCCTCTGCGTTCTGTCCTTACCCTTTCCCTGGATGTGATACACGTCAATTCTCTCCACAAGCTCATGCAAAATTATAGGCGTCAGCGTTCTCATCTCCATGAACTTACGCACGGCCCTTAAAAACTGCTCCTTACAGAAAGCCCTGTCATCTTCCTTGTCGCACTGGCACTGTAACTCTGCAATGTCTTTCTTGAGCTGCTGTTGCTCCTCGTCATACCGCTGGGACATTTTCATAAAACGGTCGTCGGATATCTTACCCGCCACATTGTCCTCGTAAATATGTTCAAAAAGCCGGTCAAGCTGGCGCGGTATTATGAGTATGTGGTGAAGCACTGAAAAATGCGTTTTGTATAAATTTCCGCAGGCTGAAAATTTATACCCGCATATACATTTGTTAGTAATTTGTTAGTAACCCAAATTGTTACCAAGTGTTACGAGACGTTTCTGAGTCTGAAAAATCGGCTTAAAATCAAGCTTTTTCAGCTTGTAACAGGCTATAACATCGCTTTAACTTATTATTCAAATATGCAGTTATGAAGCCGGAAAAAGTAGTAGAAATAGCTTATCCAAAGTTGATGAAAGGGAAAAGGTTAATCATTCCGGGCATATATAATAAGCTCTTAGTATTTTTTTCAAGAATTTTGCCCGTTGGAGTAACGAATAGCCTGACTTTATTTATGATGAGATAGCAAAATTGGACGGATAATCAAGGGGCGATAGACAAAATGCTGCCGCCCCTTTGGATTATAAAAAGCAACTATAAACCATTCAACACCCCATGTGGGAGAAAGGGGGGAATTTCTATGGCTTGTACAGAAGCATACAGGGAAATTTGAACACCTGTAGCCAATGAGTCATGCTCTCTTTCAAGGTCTTGCGGGATTCATCTGACTCCTGTAACTCTTCCTTGAACGCTGCAACGTAGTTGGTCATTTTCTTGGTAACTTCCGCTTTAGTGGTGCCTGAGAAGGATTTGCGTTTGCGCTCCCCTCTCTCGTCCATGTACCAGACGGTGCCGCCCCAGCGGGCATCGGTTCTCTTAAAGGCCTTTCCGTTAGTCAACAACTTCTTCTGAGCCATTTGTCAGCCCTCCTTTCTCAGCACACCACGATACCACACCTTGCCGCGAAAGTCCACCGACATTTTTCTTACTTTTTGTGTTGGCATTTCCAGATTTCTAAAAGCCGTATTCTTTGTTTTGCAACGCAAATTTTGAGCCAAGTGGCTTGCCCTTACAAAAGTGGGTTCGGGCTGCTGCCCGGTAACCGTGCCGTCCGACAACGTCGGACACAACTATCCTATGGATAGTTTGTGCTCATGCTTGCCATCCCAAAAAGGGGAGGATTTTTATAGGACTTAGCCGATAATTTTTTGTGCCATTCAGCAATTCTTTTGGTCAATGCTGTGCAGCAAATTAGTCTCTTCTAACCAAAAAGGCAGTTTTTTCTTCACGCGGGCTTGACAAGAGCGGTTAGTCGTGTTAAACTATGTTCGTTTGAGTTAGCGGTTGCTAACCCCCTTGTTGAGGAGGTGAAGAAATGATGCCGCTTACAATGGCAAAGGTTGGAGAAACCATTACCATCCGTAAAATCTCCGGTAAGGATGAAGTTCGCCAGCATTTGGCGGAGTTGGGCTTTGTGGTAGACAGCGATGTAACGGTAGTCAGCGAGATAGGAGGGAACATTATCGTGCAGGTAAAGGACAGCCGGATTGCGCTGGATAAAACGATGGCAAACCGAATCATGGTCTAAGAATTAACTCATAGAAAAGGAGGAAGATCGATATGAAAACACTGAAGGATGTTAAGGTGGGTGAAACGGCGATTGTGGCGCGGATCCACGGAGAAGGCCCGGTGAAACGCCGTATCATGGACATGGGCATCACCAAGGGTGTAGAGATTTTCGTGCGAAAGGTAGCTCCCCTGGGCGACCCGATGGAGTTGAACGTTCGAGGCTATGAGCTGTCCGTCCGCAAGGGCGACGCGGAGATGGTCGAAGTCCAGTAAGCCAGCGCGGCGGAAGGCCGCTATTATTTCCGCCTTGAGTTAGATGTGACTAATACACGAAAGGAGATCATCAAATGGATATCAAAATTGCGTTAGCTGGCAATCCGAACTGCGGCAAAACAACTCTGTTCAATGCCCTCACCGGTTCCAGCCAGTATGTGGGAAACTGGCCAGGGGTAACGGTAGAGAAAAAGGAGGGCCGGCTGAAGGGCCATAAGGATACAATAATCCAAGACCTGCCCGGCATCTACTCCCTGTCCCCATACACCCTTGAGGAGGTAGTGGCCCGGTCATATCTTATAAAGGAAAAGCCAGATGCTATCCTCAATATCGTGGACGGCACCAACATTGAGCGCAATCTTTACCTCACCACTCAATTGATTGAACTGGGCCTGCCGGTGGTAGTGGCGGTAAACATGATAGACCTGGTGCGGAAGAACGGCGACGCCATTGACCTCGCCAAGCTGGGGAGTGCCCTGGGCTGTGAAGTGGTGGAGATAAGTGCGCTCAAAGGCGAGGGCGGCATGGCCGCTGCGGAAAAGGCTGTGGATCTGGCGCAGAAGAAGCAGGCCGGGGAGCTGCCCCATGTGTTCACCGGCAGCGTAGAACACGCCCTGGCCCATATTGAGGAGTCTATTCAGGGCAAGGTAGCCGGCGGCTACCTGCGCTGGTACGCCATCAAGATTTTTGAACGGGACGAGAAGGTTATGGAGGAATTGAACCTCCCCTCCGACTTGAAAGCACACCTGGAAGAACATATCGCGGACTGCGAGCAGGAGATGGACGACGACGCGGAGAGCATCGTCACCAACCAGCGGTATTCTTACATCAACACGGTGGTTTCCAAAGCGGTGCGAAAAAAGGCCGCAAAGCACAGCTTATCCGTTTCGGACAAAATTGACCAGGTTGTTACCAACCGCATCCTGGCCCTGCCCATCTTTGTGGCTGTCATGTTCCTGGTGTATGCCCTTGCCATGGGCGGCTGGGGTGTCTCCATCGGCACAGCCGCCACGGATTGGGCCAACGACGGCCTGTTTGGGGACGGCTGGTTCCTACCCTTTTCCGGCTCGGACGCAGATGGCTATGACGAGGCGTCTGGTGCGTTTGAAGAGGCTTCCGCCATTATAGAGGCATACGAGGGCGGGGAGCCTGTGGCATACCTCTATGATGCCGATGCCGGTGAAGTCAGTACCCTGGAAGTGACAGAAGAAAGCTATGCCGAGGCCCTTACGGTGGAGGAGCCGGACCCCGCCAGTTATGGGACATATGTCCCCGGCCTGCCCGTCCTGGCAGAAAACCTGCTGAACGCCATGGGGGTCAGCGGGGTGCTGGCCTCCCTGATCCTAGATGGTATCGTGGGCGGCGTCGGCGCTGTCCTGGGCTTTGTGCCCCAGATGCTGGTGCTGTTCCTGCTGCTTGCCATCCTGGAGGATGTGGGCTATATGGCCCGGATCGCCTTCATCATGGACCGCGTTTTCCGCCGTTTTGGGTTGAGCGGCAAAAGCTTCATCCCTATGCTGGTAGCCACCGGCTGCGGCGTTCCTGGCATTATGGCCTCCCGTACTATTGAGCAGGACCGGGACCGCAAAATGACAATCATGACCACCGGCTTTATTCCCTGCGGGGCAAAGATGCCCATCATCGCCCTGTTTGCCGGGGCGCTGTTTGGAGGCTCTGCCCTGGTCACCACCTCTGCCTACTTTATCGGCATAGCCGCTGTGGTGGTTTCCGGCATTATGCTGAAAAAATTCAAAGCCTTTGCCGGGGAGCCCGCTCCCTTTGTCATGGAGCTGCCTGCCTATCACGCGCCCTCTGCCAGCAACGTCCTTCGCTCCATGTGGGGGCGGGGCTGGTCCTTCATCAAGCGGGCCGGCACCATCATCCTCCTCTCCACCATCATCCTTTGGTTCCTCAGCAGCTTTGGCTTTACGGACGGCGGCTTCGGCTGGGTAGAGGACAGCAACGCCTCTCTGCTGGCCGCAGTGGGCAGTGTAATCGCTGTGATTTTTGCCCCCCTGGGCTTCGGCACATGGCAGGCTTCTGTGGCCACCATCACAGGTTTGATTGCCAAAGAGGAAGTGGTCAGCACCATGCAGGTGTTCTACCCCGGCGACTTGGTTGCCAATGTCGCCATGGCTTTCACCGCCGCATCCGCATACTCCTTTATGGTGTTCAACCTGCTGTGCGCCCCCTGCTTTGCGGCTATGGGCGCTATCAAGCGGGAAATGAACAACGCGAAATGGACCTGCGCCGCTATCGGCTATATGTGCGGCTTTGCCTATGTAATTTCCCTGATTGTCTACCAGATCGGCGGGCTGCTTACCGGAACGGTGGGTTTTGGCCTGTGGACGGTGGTTGCCTTGGCTGCCCTGGCCGCTATAATCTATCTGTTGGTGCGCAAGGGATATCAGGGCGAAGGGAAGTCGCAAAGCCTGAGTTCTGTGGCTGCGGCCTCAAAATAAACAGAAGGGAGGCTCATAAGTAAACTGGGATGCAGACAGCCCCAATACGCTGAAAACAATCAAATGAAGAATATCCCTTACTGTTCTATTTACGGCGGTAAAGAATCAAGACAAATACGAATGAAATAAGCTGCGCAGCCATAATTCGGACAATTTGCATTTCGTCCGCACCCGTTGATGAAACCACATGCAGCATATTGGCAGCGACGGTATTATTGAACAGATGGTCGCCAAGCCCAACCCATATATTCCCTGTCATGCGGTTAAGAAGCCCCCATTTGATTCCCATAATTCCGGCAAGGATCACATAACCAATACTCATCAGAATCATTTCCGCAAATGGCATTTCCCGTTTATATAGCTTCTGATCGGCATAACAATGTGCCAAATGCCAAATAGAAACACGGCAATAAAATTAGCTGTCATAAAGGGCTTTGTTTCAGAAAGCATCTTTATAAACAGTCCTCGGAAAACGCCCTCCTCCATCCACACATTGATGGCATTCAAGAACAGGCATAACCCGAAGAAAAGGGAATCCGTATTCTTTATGGGAGAGCTGGTCAATGAAAAACCGCTGACATATAGTTCAAAATGCGCGGGATTGCCTTGCAGGGACAGAATGGCAAATTCAAGGC
>NZ_QWLE01000081.1:0-7378 GCF_009917365.1 Neglectibacter sp. X4
AGTGAACTGCTCTCTAACGAGATACTCCACGCGGACGAGACCACACTGACCGTGCTGCGGGAAGATGGCAGGAAAGCCACACAAACTTTGCTGTGTAATAGTTTCAAACATCTCTGCAAGAGAACTAATCTTTTTCACAGTATCAGATAACTCTTTCATTTTAGAGAATCGAGGTGTTACTAATACTTCAATAAATTCATCCCTACCTAAACCGCTAAATTCTTCCTCATTTAGTATTTCGTAATATTTTAAAGGGGAATATTCATCTGCGGATAAATATTTAAACAACTTATGCGGGCTGTCCTTTCATTCAAGGTTTAAGCTGATTAAGGACAGGCAGCGTCCCCCTTTCCGCTGTTCTGTCCCCAGCAGAACCTTTTAAGCACCTTGACAAAGAAAGCGGCGCAAGATAACGGCGGCGCAGCATAGGGCAGATCGGATACATCCCTTTTGCGCCGAGCTATACGGCGGGTGCGCCATGACGCTATCCCGGCGGGGTTTTCTTTTCCCCGCTGGGACAGCCGAGCGACCAACACCACGCCGGGGAGCAAGTAAAACACATATATGTGTTTGCAGCTCTGCGGGCGACGACAGCGCAGAATTACAGGTTACTTACCGCCACAGTCCGATGCGTTTATACGAAACTGCGTTTCGTTTAGCGTCGCAGGCAATGGGTAGGGCTGCATGAGAACCATGCAGGGGTGAAACTCCCGTGAGGTTACGCTATTAACCGTCCGATTACAGCCTTTTTTCACTATTAACCTTTTTACCCATTTTTGAAAGGGGGATTTATAGAATGAACAATGCTGATGTGCCTATTTGGGAAAAATACACGCTTACCATTGAAGAAGCGTCAAAATATTTCCGCATTGGGGAAAACAAGCTGCGGAAACTTGCAGAGGAAAACTCCACGGCGGGCTGGGTAATCTTGAACGGGAACCATATTCAGATCAAGAGAAAACAGTTTGAAAAAATCATTGACACACTGGACGCAATTTAGCGAAAAATATAGTGAAAAGGAGCCTTGAATATGCTATAATAAATGTAGGCATATCAAGGCTCTTTCCGACACGGAAAGGAGCAAAAACAATGTGGTCGAAAAGACGTGATAATAGAAACCGCATTTTGCGTTCGGGAGAGAGCCAGAGAAAAGACGGGAGATATGCTTACAAATATACCGATACTTTTGGTAAAGTGCAATTTGTCTATGCATGGAAGTTAGTGCCTACGGACAAGACCCCCTGCCGGGAAGCGTGACGACATATCCCTTAGAGAAAAGGAAAAAGAGATACAGAAAGACCTTGACGACGGGATAGACACAATCGGAAAGAAAATGACTGTCTGTAAGCTTTACGCAAAGCAGAACCGCCACCGGGGGAATGTTCGGTACAACACCACACAGGGGCGCAAGCGGCTGATGAAGCTGCTGGAAGCGGATAAACTTGGTTCCTGCCCCATTGATAGTGTAAAACTGTCCGACGCGAAAGAATGGGCGCCTGGCATGAAAGAAAAGGGAATATCCTACAAGACCATAAGCAACGACAAGCGTTCCTTAAAAGCCGCGTTCTATACGGCGATACAGGACGATTGTATAAGGAAGAACCCCTTTGACTTCCAGCTATACACCGTGATCGAGGACGACACAGAGCCGAAAGTACCTCTCACAGCGGAACAGGAAGAAAGCCTTTTATGCTTTATGCAAAATGATAGTGTCTATCAGAAATGAGGATATATAAGAACTTCTCCCCATATCTAAAATGCCGGGAAAGCCCGGAAATACGGGCTATACCGACATATAAGAACTTCTAAAGAGATAATCTAAATTCACCATAAATTTTCAAATACAATTCCTGTACTCTACGGAATACATATTCAGCGGCTTCTGGCTTTTCTAGTCCATAAACAATGAAAACTGATTTTATGCGAAAAGTCTGCGACAGATGATTTGATAATTCTTTCAATTTATCCTTATTTTTTGATCCCAAAACCAAGTTGTAACCTTGCTGTGCAAATTTGACAGACAGAGCCTTTCCTATTCCGCTTGTACAGCCTGTCATCAAAGCTATTTTATTATTTTTCATATACAATCCCTCCGAGAAGTTCTTTGAAATGTTCCCATTCCATGAGATAATTCATATACTTTTTAGATTCAAAGTTTTTATTATTTAACACCTTGTTATAAAATTTAATCTTCCTTCTTATCATCAATAATAAATCTTGATATGCTTTGTTTAAGTAGAGAAATATATTGTTTTATTTTGCACATCGGCATATCTGTATCCCGCAGACAACGGATTAAAAATATCCATTCAATATCCGATTCAGAATAAATCCGTCTATTCATTTCATCCCGTTTAATTTGGGGTAATAGACCTTCCCTCTCATAATAAAATAATGTGTCTTTCGTAATCCCTGGTTTTTGCGCTACCTCATTTGTTGTATAGTTCATATGGGCACCTCCTCAAATAAAAATAAACTATGGTTCACATATGTTAGCCATACTACCCAAGCCTTGCTCCCTAACTGCATTGATGCTCGCAGATTCGCTTCTGCCTCACGGCTTCGGCTTTACCACTTACGTGGAGGGCTACTTTGTCATGCCAGCTTCCCAACACCGTCATTACTTCTGATGCAGGTGGCACTAGGCTACCGCTAACGGAATAGCGGGTTTAATCAATATTTCGTTGTTAAACAATTATCTATGCGACTTCAAATCGCACCCACGGGCAATCCCAATGGTGAAGCGCGATCAATTTCTTCTGCACCTCCGTGTTGGCGGTGTGGATATAGGCTATTTCTTCGGCTGGTATGCCCCTGGCAATCAGTTTGTCTCGCAGGTCATCGTAGATGTTAAACTCGCCGTTTCCTTTGGGTGTGGACAGGTCGCAGAACACCATTTGCGTAGACCGCCGATCCGTCGTGCGCTGCCATATCTCAAAGACATTTTCAGCGCAGGCGCTCACCTTGCCGGTATCGCTGTCCAGGAGCATGGGGTTAAGGAGCCGTTGGTCAAGGGCCAGCTTTCGTCCGTCGTTGGTAATAAGCAGCATATTGTCTACGGTGCTGTCTACCATCTTGTTTCGGACGTGCTCGGCCCGCTCTACCAGCGCCGCCACCATCTCCTTCTGCTGTTCCGATGGCTTCACACTGACAATAAAATTGGTGTTTCCTATGCGAATAGAATATTGATTTTCCATAGTGCTCCTTTCAAAAAATCGTGGGCTTCCGACAGCGAAAGCCCGGTTTCGACGCCTGGGCGTTCAGTTTAGAACAGGTGAAGAAGTCAAAAAGTCGGGAGTGTAGTCGAAGCGGCTACCTCTCCCAACCCTTGCTCCTGTTCTTCTGTTTTCTCGCTTCACGCTCGGCCTGCCGCCTGCGCTCCGCTTCCTCCTTTTCTCTCCGCTCCTGCGCTTCCTTGACGCTGAACAGCTCCCTAACCTTGCTGACAAACGCCCGCACAAGGTCGGGAAAGTGCTCCATAGCGTCCAGAAACGGCTGGCACTTCTCTCTCAGAGCGTCATAGCGTTCCTGCGCCTTCTCCAGCGCCGATGAAGCCTTGGAATACTGCTGGCGGTAATAGCGGGCGTTTTCTCTCAAATTGTGAATCTCGTTTCGGCTGGTAATGCCCTCCTTCGCCAGCGAGGTAAGCTGGGAGTAGTCCTCTTTGGTGATAGCGACCTTTCCCGTGATGGTCTTTTGACCCATGCTGTCAATGTCGCTGAGGGTCATGCTGACCTCGTGGGCCGCCTGGTACTTGGTCTGCTCCCTTGCAATCTTCTCTTGAAGATTGGAGAGCCGTTTGGTATCTTTTTTAATCTGATATTGGAGCGAACTCAGATTTTCGGAAGTGCTACCACGCTCGCCACGCTGGAAGTCGGTAAAGCCATGCTCCCGCATATGCTCGAACAATTCATCTTGCAGGACGCTGTATGACGCCCGGTACTTCGGCTTGCCGTTCTTCCGCAGGATTGCCCTACCGTATTCATCGGTGAGGGGAATATCTGAAGCCCATTTCTTGGAGTGGCTGATCTGATGGATAACCTCTTTCACCGTTCCTCGGAGGGCGGGGTCTTTACACCGCTTGCTCCACAGGATTTCTTTCTCGACCACAGGCAGGACAACGGCATGGAGGTGATAGTGGTACACATCTTTTCCCAGCTCGTCACTTGCCGCCCTGTTGATTTCATCGGCGTGCATGACAGCGGAGATGACATTCTCAGCACCGAACTTATCTTCCAGAAAGCGCACCGCTTCGGCGTAGAACTCCTTGGCGTAGTCATAGCCGCCTTTCCGCTCAAAGTACATCGTGTTCACATCAATGATAATCTCGTCAAAAAGGGTAGCGTCCTGCCGCAGCCCCCGCAGGCTGATTGCACCGTCCCCTTCCAGCTCCCGCAGGATTTCCATATAGGACTTCCCGCCGGGGTCACGAAAATGAACATTGAGGGGTATCCGCTCCGTTACGACATTGATGTTGTCGTAGCTTTCGTTCTTCCTCTCATTGTGCCGTTCTGCCGCCCCAATGTCTGAGGACTTGTACTGCTTCACACGGGCACAACTCATATCGGGCCTTTGTTCTTTTGCCATCGTTTCCTCCTTCCTGAGAGGTGGCGGGGGAGCGCCGTTACACAACATTCTGCGAATGTGTGTAACCCACTATGACACTTTCGGCTTCGCCGCAAAGATGTCGTGGGCAAGGGCTTTCCCCCCTTGACCTCCCTTAAAACCTCAATCAAAAAGGCAGGCCGTCATCTGCCATGACTGCCTGCCGTTCCTCTTTCGGTTTTTCGCCCACCGTCAAAGCCCAGTACCACAGAAAGCCCTCCTTCACCGAGTGAACGCCGGCTTTCTTCTTGGCCTTTTTGATGGTCGATTTCTTGAAGCCTGCGGCTTCAAGTTTTGTTTCGCACTCGGTAGCAAGCTGCGGCCTGCCGTCTGAAAGAAGCTCTTTCAGAAACGCAACCGCACCATCTACCTTTTCGCTCGGCCTGCCCAGCTTCGGGGCAAAAAGGGAAAATGCTTCGTCCGCTGTCAGTTCTATTTCATCGTGGAAGTTCACGCCCTTGTCGGTCACTTCAAAGACAATGGCGTTGCCAGTCGGGGCAAGGTTGGACTTCACCTGTACCATATACCGCTCCGAAAGGTTCTCCTTGTTCTGCGTCCTTGCCACCGCCAGAATACTTCTTGCGGCGGCGGCAATGTCGATTGAGCCGTTGGTTCGGTACAGCGGGGAGGTATCCCTGTTCTTGTTCATGTGCGCCACAACAACGATTGCACAGCCCGTTTCCTGTCCGATTTTGATAAGGTGGTTCAGTTCCGTTCTCGTTTTGTTGGCGTCGTTCATGGAACAATCTTCCCCGATATACGAACTCAACGGGTCAAGAATGAGCAGCTTGACATTGTACCTTTCGATTGCCTGTTGCAGTCGGTCATCTCCAAAGGTCAGGTGCTTTTCGTTCTCCTTGATGAAGATAAGGTTGTCCCTATTGCCGCCGGAAGCGATAAACCTCGGTACAACCGTATCATCTGCGTCATCCTCCGTGGTCTGATAAATCACCGTCATTGGCCCGCTTGCTTCCTCTGCCTCTTGGAAAGGCAGGGGCTTCCCATCAGTCAGCAGGGCGGACAGCGCAAGCATGAATTTGCTCTTGCCATCGCCCGGATCGCCTTGGAGCAGGGTTATCTTCCCGAATGGGATATAGGGATACCACAGCCATTTCACCTCCCTGGGCGTGACCTCGCTCGCCCTGATAATCTCCAAAGTAACCGTGTCGCTGCTTCCGTTTGCGGTCATTGTGTGACCTCCTTTCGATTGATTTTGCTGCCCTGGGCAACAGAAAAGCACCCTATCCCTACGGTGCTTTTCTCTGGCTCAGATGAATGCTTTAATGGGGGTTGAATGCCGCTTGGGTTGGTGGTATACTATATTTGTAGTAATTTGACAAATCGGAATTTGAGGGGAGACAATAAAAATGATAGAGCTTAGGAGATTATCAGTAGATGATGGAATGGATGTATATGTAATGTTACAAGAAATTCCCAAAGAAGAGAACGGGTTAATGAACAATGCTAACGGGTTATCATTTGAGGAATATAAAGACTGGTTGAAGAGAAAATATGCAGATTCCGAGCAGATTGGACTTAAAGACGGTTGGAAAGTGCCGTCTACTACATATTGGCTTTATGCAGATGAGAGGCCAGTTGGTTTTGGCTCTATCAGGCATTTTCTCACAGATGCGCTTCGTGAAGCGGGGGGGCATATAGGGTATGGAATAGCTCCTAAGTACCGTGGGAAAGGATATGGAAAGAAAATTCTTGAGCTTTTACTTGAGGAAGCCAGCTGTCTTGGAATTGATAGAGTACTTGTTACAATTCAGTTGGACAATGCTACATCAAAGGCAGTAGCATTTGCAAATGGTGGTGTGATTGGGAAACAAACAGATGAACGTATATTTGTTTGGATAGATACTGTGCGGAAATGCTGAAAATTTATTGATAATGATTCTGTCAAATTCCAGTTTATCGGGCCGCTCTTGATTTTGATTTCTTCCATTACACAGGGAACTTAATGACTTCTTGATTACTTCCTGAAGAAGGAAGCTGCCACCTCCCGATGACAGCTTCCTTTTTGCCTTATGCGTAAATCAAATTATTCAAGACCACTTCCTCGGCGGCAGAGCGGATATTGTTCATCATTCCCACCCAGCGCAGTTGATTTTCGGCTTTCAGCCGTTCCGTCACGCCCTGTCGCTCTGCCATGTCCTTTATAAGCCGTTCCATCATCTCGCTTGCGGACTGGTCGATTTCCTCAAGGTGGCTCGCCAGCTTATCAGACAGTACAAGCTGAGAATAAAACACCTGCCTGTGCTCTTTCAGATACCTCCATCTCATTCTGCCATATCTGCCGACGTTCGGGCTGGCTGGGGATGTAAGGCAGGGGTAATAATAGTCCCCGATAAGTTCGTAGCTGATACCTGTTCTTTCGTCTTTGATGAAGCGTTCCATTGTGCGTTCTCCTTTGCTTTTTTATCGTGATAGGCTTTCAAGGTAAGGTATTTATCCGAAAATTTCTGCCCATGGTACTGCTCTGGATGTTTTTCCTTCGCATGGGCGGCAGGGATTAAGACCTGTTCCTCGGTCAGTATGGCGGCGATTGCCCGTGAGCTTTTGCCCTCGTTAGCAAGCTGGAAGATATGCCGCACCACCTCGGCGGCTTCGGGGTCAACGACAAGCGTCTGCTTATCACCCGCCATCCGGTTATAGCCATAGGGGATACTGCCCGAACAACGCTTCCCGTCTTTCATGCAGGACGAAGTGGAAAGCAAAACCCTGACGCTCATTGTCAGCGGCACAAAGTTCACCGGCAGGCTGTTCAAAG
>NZ_QWLE01000082.1:0-7100 GCF_009917365.1 Neglectibacter sp. X4
CTGCACACTTCCTTTACTCCCTGGCGCACCTCAAGATATTTATGCTCCAGGTCAATGTCGCTATTGAGCAGGCCCAGTATCTCGCCTGTCCTCAGTCCTGTGTTCAGCATGAGAATGTAGGCTGCTGGCTGTTGGTACTTGGGCTTACCGTTGGAGTAGGTGCTGAACGCCTCGGCCTTGAATTTCTCTATTTCCTCTGGCGTAAATATCGTTACTGTTTCCTGTGTCGGCAAATCTTCCTTGTTCTGTGCTGCCATAAAGTTTGACTTCTTTATCATGGGTACGCTGTTCATGGGGTTCTTGGAGAAGATTTCCTGCTGGGTCAGGTAGCGGAAATATTCATTGAGGACAATGTAAACTTTCTTCACCGTAGTGTAGGCGTAGCCCTCGCCCATCCAGTGGTTCAGCACTTCCTTGAGGTCAACAGCAGTGATGTCACCTACTACTTTCTCTCCAAGCAGAGGAAAAATTTGATGTTCCACCGTACATTCGCAGCGGTCGTAGGTGGTGCGCTCCACCGATGGAAACTTGAACACTTGGAGCCAGTGAGTCATGCTCTCCTTGAGCGTTTTGCGGGATTCATCGGACTCCTGCAAGACATCGTTAAAGGCCGCAACGTAGTCGGTCATCTTCTTGGTGACTTCTGCCTTGGTAGTACCGGAGAACGATTTACGCTTACGCTCTCCTTTCTCGTCCATGTACCAGACGGTGCCGCCCCAGCGGTCATCAGTTCTCTTAAAGGCTTTTCCATTCGTAAGCAGTTTCTTTTGTGCCATTCTTGTCAGCCTCCTTTCGTCAACAACACAACATACCACACCTTGTTTCGAAAGTCCACTGACTTTTTTCTTACTTTTTGCTCTGGCATTTCCGGATTTCTAAAGGCCGTATTCTTTGTTTTGCAACGCAAATTCTGAGCCAGGTATCTTGCCCTTACAAAAGTGGGTTCGGGCTACTGCCCGGTAATCGGGCCGTCCGACAACGTCGGACGAGCGCTCTGCTTGCCCTCCCCAAAAGGGGAGGATTTTTGTAGGACATCAGCACTTCATTTACAACCCCTGGAAATTCCTCGCAGCCTCGCCGTTTTTCTCGACAGCAACCCCACCTTTCACTCCAAATCCTCATTAGCAACCCCTATCGTGATTTTGCACTAAGAATCCCGGAATCCCTTGAAACGACCGGCATTGCCGGACGTTGTGAACCGGCGGAGGGGTGCACCGCAACCCCTCCGCCTTTCTCCTGCTTGAAAATCGACCATCCGGGAATCTTTGAGGGTTGTGCAATACAGCGGCGTTCTTCCGGCGCATCTTCTCTCAAAACCAGTCTCAAAACCCAAGTCAGATGCGCCGTAACATCCTACCCTCACAAATTGCCACAAATGCCCCACAACGGCGTTTATCGCGCTTTGCCCTGTTTCTACCCTTGTCTCTGCCATAAAACTGCCGGAACCGCCCTCACACAGCTCAACAGTCCACTATCCGTACTGGAGGCCCGAGCTTTATTCTGCTTATAATCGGCTATCAAAAAATCCATGCTGATTGTGCAAGATGACGGCTCCGTTACATTATCCAATCACTTTATCTTCGAATTGATAAATTTCATATTTTCCACTCATCGTCATAGTCCATAAGCGGGATTGACGGAACGAATTTGCCTTCATTGCTTTTTCGATTCTTCTCTTCTTGAATATGTACGCATAAGGACAAACAGATGATAGCCTCTCTGACGATATGCAACAAATCCATAGTCAATTCAGAAAGTTCATCTTCAGTTATGTATAAAGCTAAGTCATCAACTTCTCCATCCATTCTTTTTGTAAGCCATCCATTGGTTACTTTTACATATTTGTGTTCCAGCGCATTACGCACAATACTAATATGTTTTAACTGAGGATTTGGGGAATCTTCAAATTTATCATAAAAATCCCTGCTTATCCAATACAACGATGCTAACGCAAAATTTGATTTATAATCGAGATTATTCTTATACTTATACACATTATTTCCTCGCCCAAACTTGCTTAGCCCTTAGCCAAATATGGCTGAAATTGATATCTCTTTCATGGATTCCAAGGTCGAAATATGAATTCAGGAAAAACGCTATTTTATCAAACAAGCCATATAGTGTTTTAAATGCTGACTTCATCTGTTCAATTCTTATTCCATACTGTGGATAGTCAGCAAAATTGATAAGATGAGTTTCCTTATCTGCAAAATGTGGCTGTTCAAGAGTTTGTAATGAGCAGTAACATTCATATCTTGCATAAACATACTCTTGTTTAATCTGATTAAACATTCCGTGAAAAACTGGCTTAGCATTAATTGAGACAATCATATCTGGCAAATGTAAAACATCATTTGCAAAACACATTTTTTCTACTGGTAAGTCGTTAAGCGTGTTTAAAAATAGAACATTTTGTAAGGCCCACTCTCTGTATAACTTTTCCTCCATATCATCATAAGTATAATTAGGGATATTCAACTTTCTTGATAAGAATTTTCTTATATATTCACTATCGTAATACTGTGAAAGCTTTTGAAACCCCTCTTTTGCCTCTAAATATGTATTTGGATCGTTACTCCTAGATGCTTTTTGTAAAAGAGTATATGAAAAATGATACAAGTAATCTCTATGGCCAGAATCGAAATCAAAAAAACCATAATCCATATATATTTTTCCTAGATTCCCCAATGCCATGCCGAAACAAGGGTTAATACGAAGGGCGTTCCTATATTGTGTGATAGCGCTAATTTTTCTCCCACAAGAACTAAGCGTATTGGCATAGTTCGTATACAAATTCAATTTGAATGCTTTGATATATGGAGAATATACTTCATCCAAATACTCATCATCTTCAATTAAATCTATACTCTTCCTAAAACAGTATAACTGCTTTTGAAAAGATTTTTCATTTGATATTCCCGTAAATTTAGCCAAATCACTGTACACGGTTCCAATTGAATAGTACATTTGAGCCTGAGAAGCATGATTATCATCAGGAATTCTTTTTTCAATTTCATTTACTAAAGCTCCTAATTTTATAGCATCTTGCGAAATAGTTGCCTCATCAAGTTCCAAAGCATATTTTTCCGCTTGCTTTGAAAACGGATTAATATATTTGTTCTCCCCCACTAGTTCTCATCCTTTCAGGTACTTATTCCTTTCATGGCAGATAAAAGACTCACCCATTTATACTCATATTTTCTTTCCCATCAAACCGTTATCTTTCTCATTCTATTTCTCTCTGTCGCTTTTAAAGATTATATTGAAACTTTGTATATGGATCTTCAACTGTACCTGTTGGATAGATAATTTCAATAATATCTTGTGGCCGTACATTGCAAACAGCTATTGAACGGTCAGCGGTATTGCGATGCCAAATATCTTTCTCGAGCCCTTGTAACCTTAGTTTTGAAATGCATTTAATAGGAATATCACAAACTATAATAGCCGGTCGGCCAATTGTTTTTAGTCTATCTCGACACCCTAGACGCATTGCCAGACAGTTTAGAAACTCACTGCCATATATTAAATAGTGACAAGATTTTCCTAACAATTCTGCTTTTTCAAGCATTAACCATATTTGAGGACTATAATTTGTCCCCAAACTTTCCCATTCCAAATTGAATTGGTTCCTAATCTCCAGTTCCGTCACTTTGCCGCTTCTCAGTTTAATAATCGCGTCTTTCAGGGCACTTTCCCGATTAAATGCTACCAACCCTTTGTTTCGATAAACATTCTCATCTTCAATCCGGCACGCATGATATGCTCGGATATGCGTATAATCTGCAAGGTTTACCTTTGTGCCTTGGAGCTTATCTGCTATAAAGATTTTCTTGTCTTTCATTAGAATGCCCCTTCTACAGATCTCCATCTGTTAACCGCTGATACATCCTCATCAGCTCCGCCACACACCTGCTCTCCGTCATCTCCCTGACCGAGAACCCATACGCCGCCATAACCGCCCGGTCATTATTCTGGTGGGCTTTCCGCAGATCTGGCGGCATGGTGGTCTCGTCGTAGAGGTCGGCAAGGCTGCTGTCCGGGTAAAGGGCGCGGGCATCCAAGATGGCCTGGGCGGTCTGCTCGATTATAGCTTTTTGCTTATCCGTGGGGGTGGGCCAGGGGAAGTTATTGTAGACAACGGTATTAGAGTAACGGTAATCACTTTTCAACCGTCCACAGACTGCTCGCATCCAGGCCATATGAACATTGGAGGTTAAAATGCCAAAATGATACAAACTCGTATCTGAAATCATAAAAATGCTATCACCCGGGATGACTTCTCTTTTTAAATATTCTATGGGAACGTAACGGCGATTTTCAGAAGAAACTTTTGGAATAGCGACATAATCTGTCGCACACTCCCGAACTTCATCAAAGAGCATCGGTGTTTCTGCTTTCCTTTTTGTTGCTTCCTTTGGGCTGGCCAAACGATACTTGCGAACTTCCTCAATACGCTGTTTCACTGACCGACATTGATTGATCGTAGCAGGATTGGCTCCCACCATCCAAAGGCAGTATCGGGGCCTACGCATAATAAAATCTTTACCCATCATATATGGCCGGATGAATTGTGTAGCTTGTGGTTCAGTTTTCAGCAATTCTTCTTTTTCTTCTTCTGTTAAAATGAGGAATCCGCCTTCTGTCGATTTACCACCGTTTTGCAAAATTGGAACATCTGAAACTGGTCTATTTCTCGCTTCGATGAACACGTTATCAGCGTCCACCAAATAGGAGTTGATATTCGTAACAACTTGCATTCTTTCAGACATGAATAAGCGCCGCTCCTGAGTGTTTGGCGCAATGCTAAACCCCACAATCACACAATGCACATGGGCTTTCAAGCTGGCTTCGCTGTCCCAGCGGAAAGTGCGGTGGGCAAAGTCAATATGAACGCCAAAACGGTCATATAAGGGTTTCCAAACACCGGCAACTTGTTCGCCTTGGGTGATGGAATTGGTTGACACAAAGGCTGTGCGTATACTTGTCCCTTGCATGAGCTGTGCCGCCTTAAAGTACCAGCCGGACACATAATCAATCTTTCCAGCAGTCTTATAGGGTTTGCCTTTTTCATCCACATAAATGCAAAGAATATCCTCCTTTTGCGCCTTGCTTTGCAGAGAATACCCCACAAACGGCGGGTTCCCCATAATATAATTCAGTTCCCGCTTGGACACCACGCTCTCCCAATCTGTCCGCAGAGCATTCCCCTCGGTGATGTTGGCATAGGATTTCAGCGGAAGAAAATCCAGAGACATATGCACCACGTCCTCGGTCTCCTTCATCATCTGGCTCTCGGCGATCCAAAGCGCGGTTTTGGCGACAGTCACGGCAAAATCGTTTATCTCAATGCCGTAAAACTGCCCGATTGAAACTTGAATGGGGTTGCCAAGGTCGAACATAATCTGCCCCTTGTTCAGCAGGGAGATGGTTTCGTTCTCCAGCCGCCGCAGGGAGATGTAGGTTTCCGTCAGGAAATTCCCGGAGCCGCAAGCAGGGTCTAGGAACTTTAGCCCAGCCAGCTTACGCTGGAAGACTTCGAGTTTTGCCTTGCGGGTGCGGTCAACCGAAATCTCTTTTATCTCTGCAAACTCGGCTTTCAGCCCGTCTAGGAACAGCGGGTCGATGAGCTTATGGATATTCTCAATGCTGGTATAGTGCATACCGCCGGAACGCCGGGTCTCGGGGTTTAGCGTGCTCTCAAACACTGCGCCGAAAATGGTGGGGCTGATCTCCGACCAGTCGAAGTCCTCGCTGGCGCGATGAAGAATCAGGTCGACGATGGTTTCGTCCAGCCTGGGGATGATGATGTTTTCGTCTGCGAACAGCCCGCCGTTGACATAGGGGAAAGCAAGGAGGTCGTCGTCCAAGTATGGGTCCCGGTCCTCGGATTTTGTGTCAAGGATTTTAAATAGATTTATTAAGGCTTGCCGCGCCTCGCGCTCATGGACCTGCAAATAATCGTGAAACATATTCCTGCCGCCGAAGATGCCAGCGTCCTCCGCATACAGGCAGAACACCAGTCTGACACACAGCTTATTCAGGCTCTTTAGCACCTCTGGATCGCTGGGGTCCTTGTACTGTTTCAAGAGCGCGTCATACAGCACACCCACCAGCTCACCAGCCTGCAAGGAGATTTCCATTTCCTTTTTGATGTGCTCACTGCCGGTGTCCACTAGGAAGTTCAGCCGGTGATACTCCCGCTCCAAGCCCTCCAGCTTGAGGATTTCCGGCTCATCGTTGGGGCGGTTCATATCATGTATCTGGAACTCTTGGAAGTTGCAGACCACGATCCAGCGGGGGTTCTGGTCGTGGGGCAGATATCCGGCGTAGCGGCGGGCTTGCTGGTATGGGGTCAGCATACTGCCGTCGGATTGCTTGTAGCCTTTGTGCAGGTCGATGTCCCGGCCCTTCTGCTCGATAAGGACACGGGTGGCGGGTATGTAACCGTCAATAAAGCTGGTATGGTCCAGCTTTACGGGCAGCTCGAATTGGATAAATTTTGTGGGTTCCTCTATTCCCAACACGTCATGGAGCAATGAAATCCAGAATAATTGTGTCTCTTGTTTTTCGTCGCCGCGGTTAGCCCAATCCTGCATAAACTGCCCAGCAGCGTTGCGCCGTTCAACGTCTGTCATGGCTATTGTCCCCCGATTCTATAAATCTGGATATTTTGTTAAGTATAACACAAAATGCAGAAAAAAGATAGAGGGAAATTGCTTGTTCGTTTACCTTCCTGAAAGCTTTTTCAAAAACCTTTTCTTTGTTTAGCGACACAAATTTTGAAGGGGTACCACCGACTTAACATAATTTCAACTCTATGCTATTATTACGAATAAGATTATAGATTACTATAAAAATCTTCTGCACTTGGGCTGAAAAAGCCTGGTCTGAGTCTTGAGAATTTTGAATATCATCAATAAATCATCAAAACTTTTTGGGGCGTGGGTTTTGGAAACACAAACGGCTCAACCGTGCGGAAAACTGGCTGGTATATGTCCGCTGATGCCTTTTCCACATCCACTCCAAAACCGCGTGCCGAGGGTTCGAATCCTTCTGCCCCTGCCATACCAGAGCCATACGAACCCCGCCACAATTTA
>NZ_QWLE01000083.1:0-6939 GCF_009917365.1 Neglectibacter sp. X4
AAGAAGGTCTTACTCGTTGACGCAGATCCACAGGGCGACCTTACCACCTGTCTTGGCTGGCAGGATACAGACGCTATTCCCATCACGCTGGCAACAAAGCTGGCTGAGGTGATGCGGGAGGAACCAAGCGACCCCATGAGCGGTATTCTGCACCATGAGGAAAAGGTCGATGTCCTTCCCGCCAATCTGGAGCTGTCAGCGCTGGAAATGAGCCTTGTAACGGTAATGAGCAGAGAAACCACCCTGCGGACATATCTCAGTCAGGTAAAAGAAAATTATGACTATATCCTGATCGACTGTATGCCCTCGCTGGGTATGATTACGCTCAATGCCCTTGCTGCGGCGGACAGCGTGATTATCCCTGTTCAGGCACAGTATCTTCCGGCTAAGGGTATGACCCAGCTATTGCAGACTGTTTCAAAGGTCAGGAAGCACATCAATCCCAGCTTGAAGATAGACGGTATTCTGCTGACACTGGTGGACGGGCGGACAAACCTCGCCAGAAGCACTGTGGAAGCCCTCAGAGCGAACTTTGGGAGCGTTATGAGGATTTATAAGGCTTCCATTCCCAGCGCCGTAAAAGCCGCCGAGGTGAGTTCTAAGGGCAAGAGCATTTTTGCCTATGAGCCGAGCAGTCCAGCGTCAAAGGCTTATACCGACTTCACAAGGGAGGTGTTAGCCAGTGGCAGGCAGAAAGAGCGACTTCGTTCTGCCGACGCTCGATGACCTGTTTTCTACACAGGAGCAGCGGGAGGAAGCAAAGCTCGCCAGAATACGGGATATTCCCATTGAGCTGATAGACAGCTTTCCCGACCACCCCTTTAAGGTGCGGGACGATGAGGATATGACCCAGCTTGTGGAGAGTATCAAGGAGCGTGGGGTAATTACTCCCGCTACGGTGCGACCAAAGGACGATGGGCGCTATGAGCTTGTCTCAGGACACCGGCGAAAACGGGCGTGTGAGCTTGCCGGTATGGACACCCTGCGCTGTGAGGTCGTGGAGCTTACAAGAGATGAAGCCACGATTCTGATGGTGGAGAGTAACTTCCAGCGCTCGCAAATCCTACCCAGCGAAAAGGCGTTTGCCTACAAAATGCGGCTTGATGCAATGAGCAGACAGGCAGGCAGACCGAAGAAAGAAAATCTGACACCAGTGGAGTCAGATTTTCAGAAAGCTCGTACCAACGAGGTTTTGGGCGCTGAGGTTGGCGAGAGCAGAGAACAAATCCGTCGTTATGTCCGCCTGACGAACCTTGTCCCTGAGCTGCTTCAGTTTGTGGACGAGGGCAGAATCAAGATGCGGCCAGCGGTGGAGCTGTCCTATCTGGACGAGGACTGTCAGCGTGATGTGGTGGACGAAATCGACATGACCGATTCCACCCCCTCCCACGACCAGACTATCCGAATGAGGAAGTTCTTTGAAGAAGGCAAGCTGTCAACCGAGGTTATCCAAGCCATCATGGAGGAGGAGAAGCCGAACCAGCGGGAGAAGATCGTGCTGCGGGGAGAGCGTGTCAGGCAACTTATCCCGAAGTCTGTACCATTGAACCAGACGGAGGATTATGTCTGCAAGGCGTTGGAACATTATGCCAGCTTTCTGCGGCGGAGAGCGGAGCGTGATTCCCGTTAATTCCCCCATCTCACACTCTTACCCCCTGAGAACTACCTGACTTACCGAGATAAAATAAACTATCTCTCTTTTTTTCTATCTCCTAAGTCAGTCTATCTCAGCAATCGCATCATTCACGCCAAACCCAAACGGCTGATATGATAAAAGATTACCCTGCAAATTCCGCCACAAGTTTTACCTGTTTTCGGGAAGTTTGGCAGGAGAGGTCTTTTCAGCCGAAAAAACAATGGGCTATGTTTTTCCGCAGTTTTAGACTGCGGTTTTTTTGCGCCCAAAATCTAAAATGGAGGATTCGACAATGAATCACTGTATCAAAACCAATGGAAAGCGGGTGACAGCGCTGTTTCTGGTGCTTGTTCTCGCTCTCTCGATGATTTCCACTACGGCGTTTGCGGCGCAGGAGGATAACTACCATGATCCTGCTGAACATTGGCTCAATGCCGCAAATCGTACCAACGAGCTGGATGTCAATGCGACCGTAACTCGTGAGACGGGAAACTGTGCCGTTTGCGGACAGTCCACCACCTTTATCATCTATCGGACGCCGGAATACACCCGTAACGGTGAGACCGCTATGACCCGCAATGTCCGTTATTCGGACGGTACGCTGGTAGGCGGCGAGGGAACCGGCGCTGTCATGGACGGAACGCCCGGCAAGGACGCATATTACACCGGCTATCACTGGACAAAAGCCTGCTGCAATACCTGCGGGACGCTCAACAGCAATATGGGCATCAGTGACTACTGCTTCGGCAAGAATGTGTACTGGCTTTATGACTGTGCCGCCGAGTTTACCGAGGAGCTTCCCGAACAGGTGAAGTATGAGTATGCCGACAGCACCTATCACAACAAGATCACCTCCAGCGGCACTTACTGCTGCTTCTGCTTCGGCACGAACCATATTAGCAATTCCAAGCTGGAGCGCCACAATATGCAGACGGAGATTCTGCCGCAGATCAGCAACAACCGCTTTGCCATCGTGAAGCACTGCAAGGACTGCGAATATACCAAAACCGAGTATATTGCCGCCAAGTCTGTTGTGGCGGACTATTACGGCGTGGTGGACGGTCAGCCCCATACGGTTACGATTTCCGATCTGTCCGAAGCTGGCGTATCCACTCAGATCCGCTATGGCAATTCCGCTGAATCCTGCACCCTGACAAGCGCCCCCAACTACACCGAAAAGGGACAGTACACCGTTTACTATGAAATCACCTACACCTATTCCGGTGTGACGATGACGGAGAACGGCGTTGCTTATGTCTGGCTGCATGATGAAAAAGAGGATACCGGTTGCCCCTGCGGCTGCGGCGACCCTGACTGCGACTGCAAAAACCCCGACTGCAACGGAAGCTGCCACAAGCACAACTGCGGAGATAATCACAACTTTGTTGTCCTTGAGACGGTCAACCCCACCTGCAAGACCCTCGGTTATACCCGTTATCTCTGCGTAGACTGCGGGAAGATCGAGAAGCGTGACTATGTAAACGCCATCGGTCATGCTTGGCAGAGCATTGTGATTCGTGACGCTACCTGCGAGGCTGGCGGCAAGGTGCTGAATATCTGCAAAAACTGCGGCGAGTGCGAGGAGGCAACTACTCCGAAGGGTGAGCATAAGTACGGCGTTTCCGTTGTGGAGCCGACCTGCGTCAGCCCCGGCTATACGGTCAAAGAGTGCGAGGTCTGCGGCGACCGCCATATCACTGACATTCAAAACGCCAAGCCCCACAGCTATGAAGCCATCACGACTCCTGCCAACTGTGAGAACGGCGGCTATACCCTGCATCTGTGCAAGGGCTGCGGCAGCTCCTTTATCACCGATTACACCGACCCTCTGGGGCATAGCTTTGACGAGGGTACGGTTGTGACCTCCCCCTCCTGCACCGGCGAGGGCGTGACCGAGTACCGCTGTGAGCGCTGCGGCTACCACTATGTAGACGGAAATGCGGCGAGCGGTCATAAGCCGGGGGAGGAAGCGACCTGCACGAATCCCCAGCTCTGCACCGTCTGCGGCGCTGTTATCACGCCTGCCCTTGGTCACAGCTTCAAGAGCGAGGTTACGGCTCCCACCTGCACCGAGATGGGCTTCACCACCTACACCTGTGAGCGCTGCGGCGAAAGCTACAAGAGCGACTATGTGAAGGCGACCGGTCACAAGTCGAGCGATTGGATCATCGACAAGGAGCCTACCACTAACAGCGAGGGCAGCAAGCACAAGGAATGCCTGAGCTGTGGCGAGAAGCTGGAAACGGCAACCATTGAAAAGCTGTATCTGACTGCCACCACCGACAGCAAGGGCGAAGCTGTTGTGGGCGGCTATCTGGTGATCGTAACCGATACGGACACCCAGAACCCTATCTCTAACGCCCATGTGGTCTTGAACAAGGACGGAAGCCTGTCTATCCGTCTCCCCAATGGGCGCATCATCGACTATGCCGACCAGACTACTGTTACTGTGAAACTGGTGAAGGACAAGACTCCTGTTTCTGAGCTTCCGATTGCCGTTACCGATATGAACGACAATTATTCCGCAGGAAAGACCGATAAGGCTGGGCAGATGACCATTCCCAGCGGTTCCGGTATCACCAACGATGATGGCAAAGCGACCGTAGGCGGCAAAGATGCTGACGGAGACCGCTACACCATTACCGTCAAGGTCGTGGACTTTGAGACCGGCAGACCCATTGAGGGTGCTGTTGTCACCATCGGCAAGACCGGCAACATTACTGTGAAGCTGCCTGATGGCACCGACATGGACGAGAACAACCGCATCACCGTCATTGTCACCGACAACCGCAAGAATCCCCTTGAAGACGAGAATGTGACCGTAAAGGGCGATATGGGTCAGAGTGCTTCCGGCAAGACTGATGAGGACGGTGAGCTTACCGTTCCCGATGTGGTTGTTGAAGAGCGTCATGGCGTTTATATCTATGGCTATGAGGACGGAACCTTCGGCGCAGAGCGCAACATGACCCGCAGCGAGGCGGCAGCTATCTTCGCCCGTCTGCTTGCCGAGAAGAAGGGCGACAGCATTCCTGAAAAGGGTTCTGTTACCACCAAATACACCGATATTCCCTCTAACGCATGGTATGCGGGGTATGTGAAGTACCTTACGAACTACGGCGTGGTCTATGGTCGTGGAGACAAAATCTTTGCCCCCAACGACGAGATCACTCGTGCGGAGTTCACCGTCATGGCTGTGCGTTTCTTTGAGGTCTACGGCGAGGGCGCTGAGGAGATCGTAGAAAAGTACGAGGGCTTCTCCGATGTCAGCTCCGGCTATTGGGCGGCTGAATATATCAAGGACGCTGCCATTCATGGCTGGGTTTACGGTTACGGCGACGGAACCTTCCACGCCGACGCCAACATCACTCGTGCCGAGGTGGTCTCCCTGATGAACCGTATGCTCGGCAGAACGCCGGACAAGGCATATATCGAGAAGAATATCCGCTATCTCAACACCTTCTCCGACCTGTCCAGCAAGCATTGGGCTTATCTTGCCGTAATGGAAGCGGCAAACGCTCATACCGCAACCCTCGGTGATACCGAGACATGGAGCAAGTAATCTACTGCTCCAACGACCTGCTCATGCAGGTCGTTTACATACACGAGCTGTCTGGACGCAGACGGTTGGTGTATTTAATATAACTCTCATGAAGGAGGGAGTGTGACTGACCATGTAGCATAACAAAAAGAGCGCAAAAAAGCGGCTCCGCCCAAAATGGACGGAGCCGCTCATGCGGTTCTATCATTTGATCCAGACAGAGGCAGGGGCGAAGTTGCTAAACTCATAATCGCCGTAAGCAAAGGCTGTGCCGAGATTGTACGATCCGAAGGAGAAGTACATCGTTACGGTATAGCCGGGGTTGAGGCTCTGTGCTTCAGCGGCGAGCTTCTCAGCCTCTCTCGCAATCTCGTCTCCGCTGAGAGACTTCCACCATGTCTTGAACTCACTCATGCTGAGGGAGCCGGAGTAGGCAGCGGTGTAAATCTTCTCACTGCCATAGTTGGTGACGGGCTTTTCCTTGACCGTCCAAGAGGATGCGAAGCTGTTGGCGGCGGCTGGGGTGCCGGACACTTTAGCCGGATTTGTGACAGTGGCGGTGTTGCTTTTTGCGTCATAGCCAACTTCAAGGTCGTAAGCATCTGCCAAAGCTCTCAGCGGGGCGTAGGTTGTGCCATTGTAGGTGAACACCAGCACATCATTTCCGTTAGCGTCCTTTGGCGCAAAGACCTGTCCATTGACAAGGACATTGATCGGATACGCTTTGATGGACAGTGCGCCATCGGACGCAAGAGCGGAAATGGGGAGTGCAACGAGCATAAGTACGGCAAGAGCGCCTGCAACGAACGATAAGAACTTGGTTTTCATTTTCGTGACCTCCAAATATGTAGTTTTGTCTTTCGACACCGTAAGCATACCGCTTTGGGGGTTTTACAGCAATTATGCGACCGGACAGATCGCAGATTTGAACTTTCGGAAAGGAGAGAGGTTATGAACGCAAAGACCATCATTGGAATTGTTCTGGTCGTCTTTATCTTAGGCGGCTTTGTATTCCTGCAACTCAGGAACCGCAAAAAGTAGAAACAGATAATGGGGCGGAGGAAACTTCGCCCCTATTCTTTTACAAGGAGGAAAACATGAATCAGACAACAACGGTCGAGAGCCGAGTGCTTGAGACCATGAGGGCTTGCCCTCGTTCCAGATATGACGATATGGCGCTTGCCACGCAGTATTACTGCCGGTACGGACACCGGAAAATCGCAGAGCTGCCCTTTGGATATGTGATGTTCAACTACAAGCGGTTCGGACTGCCCTGCTTTGAAACCATCCGCAGGGCAAGGCAGAGGGTACAGTCTCTTTTCCCTGAGCTGTCCCGCAATACCTGCGAGGCGGAGAACACCGAGCTTGTGCTGCTGATCCAGATCGGAGGTTGATGACTATGGCAGTGAGCAAATCCACCGAAGAACTTGCCTTGCAGAGAAAGGTCAAGGTCATGGCAAAGCTGTTTGCCAGCGGCTGCAAAACGGAAAGCGAGCTGCAATCGCTTTCTATGGAAGCGCTTTTGAAGATTGAGGGAATCACAATGGACGATCTCAGAATCATCATGGCACTGCAAAAAAGTGTGAAAAACCGCTCTTTGTATAGCTTCTTGGGAGGTGGAGATGATGAACAATCCGCTCAGGAATGACAGTCGCCGCATTATATGGAGTGACATGGATCTCCACAGGTGGGACTGGCAAAAAGATTTTGCGGAGTATATAAAAGAAAACGGGTTAGATATAGACCCCGCAGATGAAGATGCTCT
>NZ_QWLE01000084.1:0-6800 GCF_009917365.1 Neglectibacter sp. X4
TTTTTCCCATTTGTCAAGCCTTTTTTATGCTTTTTTCTTATTTTGCTCTTTTATACCTTTAACTTAATGACATTGCCTTAATTCCCTTACAATTTTGTCTCTGTTTTCAGGTTCTCTCATGTATGCGTCCACTTGTTTTGCAGACATGACGTCTTGCTGTAAAGGGCAATCCGGAGCGTGCTTAACTTGGCTCCATGTCCTGAAATACGGTGTGGCACCATCCACATAGACCAGTGGAGCAGTTTTGCATTCCGGACAGAAAAAAGTTCTCTTATAGCCGGAAAATCTTTTCAAATCTTCTTTAAATATTTTTGTCACTTCATAAATTGGCATTATACGCATTACATCATTTCGATTGCAATAAGCTTCTTCAAATTTATTCCTGCTCAAAAAATCACCTCAGAAAGGGGCAAAAGAATGGTTGAGCTAAGCGCCTGCATACACGGAATGTTCCCGCTTCTGTCCTACCAGAGCCTTGCCGAATGGCTCGCGTGGTTCCGGGATGTGTACGGGCACGAGGGAGCCTGCCTGGACAGCGGACAGGTTCGGCGGAAATATATCTTTGAACTTTACATTCCCGTCTGCCAGCGAACAGAAGCGGAGTCCGGATTTTTTGTCCCGGCGCTCCCGCCCTGGCTATGGGAGTATTATAACACGGTTAAGTTCCAAAAGCTATACCTGCGCACAGCCGACCAGCTATTTGCCGCAGCCTTTGCTCTATGGTACGGCCTGCCGGAGCGGGCCTGCCGCCTCATTACGGGCAGGTCGCACGCCCAATCTGCCTGCGATATCCTCCACGCGCTGCTGTGCGGGATGGACTGTGATGATGTCGAAAGAGTGCTGCGGGACAGGGGCAGAAAACCGGAGGAAAGGCGCAGGGCGCTTGCTTTTGCCCCCTATCCGGGCAGGTATATTATCTGCCATGACAGAGGGGATATCTCCGCCAGAAGGGACGGGGAAGCCCTAATCGCCCTGGACGGGGAACGCTTCTCCCTGCATACAGAACCATAAAAGGACGTAATAGGCATGGAATGGCTGTTCCTGAGCATGACATTTTTTTGCTGTCGGTTGCCTTCGGGGGCACAGCTTGCACCTACACAAGCTGGTGGGCGCGGCGTCCCTTTGGCGGCGCCCTCGCCATACTGCTGGTGTGCGGCGCGGTCTTTTTCCTCTCCTGCATCGGCTTCTGTCTCATCACAGCCTTTGCGTCCGCGCCCTCTGCCCCGGCTTACAGGATTTTGGGAATGAGGATCTGCGTGTCTAAATAAAATTATAATAATTATATTATATATGTAATAACAGCGAAGGAGGAATGACAGGTGAACTTTTCCTACATGGAAGTGGGGCTGAGCCGGAGGAAGTCGGAGCATATCCAGATTCCCACGGCCCTGCTGGACAACCCTGTTTTCAGGGACGTATCCCTGGAAGCCAAGGTGCTCTATTCCCGCATGTACAACCGGGTGTTCCTGTCTGCCCGGAACCCGGAGCGGTTCAGCGACCGGGAGGGCAGGCTGTACATCTATTACTCCCAAAGCGAGGTAATGGAGCTGTTCCGCGTATCCAAAAACACCGCCGGGAAAATGATGAAGCAGTTGGAAAATATAGGCCTGATAGAGCGCAGGCGGGCCGCGGGCAGGCACACGAAAATCTATGTGAAGGACGTGTATTCCGACCGGGAAGTAAATACCTATAAGGCGGAGGAGGCGGACCGGCGGATGCTGGAGGCATACCAGGAGGATCAAGTGGAGGAGGAACGCTGGCAGCTCATCCGGGAAGCGGAGCAGGAGGTTTACATAGAGGACAAGCCCGCCGGCCCGGAAGCGCCTGTCTATACGGAAGCCGCCGCGCCGGGAAAGCCCTATGGTGTGGAAAAGCAGACGCGCCGCAAAAATTGGGACACAGGACTCCCAAATTTTGGGACTTGGAATTCCCAAAAAGTGACCCTAAGTAATAAATACAGGAATAATACTTACCAGAGGAATACCAACAATCCTTCTTTCCTGCCATACGGCTATGGGGAAAGTACACCCGTATGGGACGGGCGGGAAGATTCTTCCGCACTGGAAGCCCTTGTGGGGGAGCAGGTGGATACAGGCTGGCTGGTGGCAAACGGGTACGGCAGGGAGCAGGTGCGGGAGGTGGTGCGGCTTATCTGCGACAGCCTGTGCCGGAAAGGGCCTGTGCCCCTGCTTGGGGGGCTTCTGCCGGAAACCGCCGTGAAGAAGCGCCTGGGCGAGCTGGAGCCGGAGCATGTAGCCTATGCCCTGGACGTGGTAAACGCCGCCACAGGGATCAAAAACGTGCGCTCCTACCTGCTGGCGGTGCTGTACAACGCCCCCGCCACCATGGAAACCGCTGTCCGTGTGCGAGTGAACACAGATTTTGCGGGGGATGCGCGGCCCTTATACAGCAGGTTTTCCAGAATAAAATGATAAATCCATTGCTTTGCGTTTGTGAAATATGATAGAATGGAGGCGGCAGCATGGTATCCTGGCACAGAGGGCGCAGGTACAAAAAGCTGGAAAAAGTGATGAGGGTATGCTGGGAAATCCCCGGCTCCTAGATGGAGGACGTGGATGAGGGGCGGGCCAGGGAAGCCCTGCTGGATTTTTTCCAGATTTATACCCGGCTCCGGCCCGACAGGAAGCTCAGCGGGGACTTGATGGACAGCGCGTCCACCACGGATTATTACCCTTTGGATACTCATACCGTCGGCTCATGAACAACATCCGCGCCTGGCTGAAGGGACTGGAAAACGAGCCGGAGGAGGCCGCTGTGCTTTTAGATTAGTCAAAGCTTACGGAGGTTTAAGGCAATGCCGCTTAAGACGGCAGTCGTGAATTGTGCGGTGTTGCCTTAAGGGGTTTACAGGAATACCAGCGTGTTTTATGCGCTGTTTCCCATATAGAAGCGAATTAAATACAAACAGCAGGGAGGAACTATTTCCATGAGCAGGAAGGACGCGTACAGCACAATCAAAGGGGAATTGCAGGAAACCCTTGCCCTGGTGGCGGAGAAATCCGGCTGGGAGGCGGGAACAGTGATGGAGCTTATCAGGGCAGTCCGGCTCACGGAGAAGCTGGAAGCCCCTGCCCAAAAGCCCCCGGCCCCGCCTCCGGCGCAGGAGAAAAGCCCGGGGGAGGGCAATATTGCCTACACAAAATATCTCCTGAAGAACTACCGGCTGCTAAAGTCCGCGGTGGACGCCCGCATAACCAGTACAGTCCAGATGCTGGACGACGCTCAGATGCAGATGCTGATGGAGCGGGAGGAGAGCGTGAAAAACCAGCAGGTGCGCTCCATCGCCATGATTTCCGCCAAGGACAGGGTGTTGTTTGCACAACTGGAAAGCGCCCTGGAGCAGATGAGGCTTATCTGTGAAGCCAGTAAAAATCCCCGCGAACAAAGGCAGTATAAAATTCTCGTTTCCCGTTATATCCACGGATTATCTTTAAACCGCACCCTGGATCTCTATGGGATTGAGAAAAGCGAATATTTCCGGTGCCACACCAATGCCGTAGAGAAGCTCTCTGTTATCATGTTCGGCGCAGAGAGAGGCAATAATTTCTACGGGAACCAGTACAGCACTGCGGATTTCGATACGGAGGACAGCCTGCCGGACGTGGAAATATTCCACATCCAACCAGCAGAGCCGCGCGGAAACAGCCTTGAAAAGATCCCTCTGGATCATTTTTTTCAGGCTGCGTTGTAAGCTGGTCTTTGGAAAATTATTTTAATAATAGACATAACAATAAATTCCGGTTTTTCTGAAAGAGGGGAATTTTAGGGGAACTTTAGGGGAATTTTTCCTGTTATACTTAGTACAGTGAAAGGTGCAGGCAGGGCCGCGGGATAAAAACCGCGGCCTTTTCCATACCCGGAGCTTACCCAGAATACCATTTTAAAGGAGGAACCAGACTTGAAAAAAACAAACCAGTATCACAGCTTATGCCCTGGCAAAGGCGGAGCACACCCCTGCCCTGTCCGCGCCGGCCCCTATGAGGAACTCCATCGGCAGTACCAGGAAAAGGCATCTTGACGGCTCTATGGAAGAAGATGGTTTTCAGTATGAGGGCGCTGCTGTTTATGACCTCCAGGAGAAAAAATGGCTGCGGGTTTTCGGGCATTTCCCCGATGAAAAGGCCCAGGAACAGGTTAAAACCACCCCCTCTGCGAAGGCTGTTCCCGAACAGGCCCCACCGACCGCAGAGGAAAAAGCGCCTGCCCCGCAAGAACAGGAGAGTGCGCCCGCACCTTCTCTGTCCATAGATCCCAGCAGGCCCTATATCTTCTGCGAATGGAGTGAAAGCGAAGTTTTCCAGGATAAGACCTCTTATTCCCTCGCTGAATTTGACCGCCTGATGAAAGAAACCGACAGTCATTATGTAAAAAAACAGGCAGAAGGAATCGAAAAATACGGCTCCTGGCAGGCTGTGTACGCTGCGGACGACCCGGAATACGGCCCATATTTGGGCTATGATAAAGTGAAATTCACCCTGCGTATGCCGGATGGCAGCAGCTATACGGAGCGCCAGGACATCGGGGACGGGGACGGCGGCGTGATAGATTTCCTCAGCCAGTATGAGAAGTACCGGGATATCGTGCCCATCCTGCGGGAAGCTGTCCGGCAGGAGCGGGAAACACCTGCCGCCCCGCCGTCTCCGGAGGAGAAAGGCCCTGTCCGGGATCCGGACGGCTGGCTGGTTTCCGCAGAAGATCCCGCCGTGCAGAATCATTTTCCGGCCCCTGTGCAGGCAACTGGTTCCGGCGGGCAGGAGAAGCCCGCACCCGCACCCAATTTCCGCATTACAGATGAGAATCTGGGTGTAGGCGGCCCTAAAGCTCACTACAAAATGAACGTGGAAGCCATCAGGCTTTTGCGGCAGCTACAGACGGAAAACCGGCAGGCCACGCCGGCGGAACAGAACACACTCTCTAAATATGTGGGCTGGGGCGGGTTGGCGGACGCTTTTGATGAAAGCAAGCCCGCCTGGGCCAGCGAATACAAAGAGCTTAAAGGGCTTCTGCCCCCGGAGGAATATGAATCTGCCAGGGCTTCCACCCTTAACAGCCATTATACCACGCCCGTAGTTATCCGCGCTATGTACCAGACCCTGGAAAACATGGGCTTTCGGGGCGGCAGGATTCTGGAACCCTCCATGGGCACAGGCAATTTTTTCGGGTGCCTGCCTGAAAGCATGGCAAAAAGCAGGCTGTACGGGGTTGAGCTGGACAGCATCACCGGGCAGATAGCCCGGCAACTTTACCCCCAGGCGGACATAAAAATCGCGGGCTTTGAAACCACCAGCCGCCATGATTTCTATGACCTTGCCATCGGCAACGTGCCTTTCGGGCAGTACCAGGTACACGACCCGGCCTATAACAGGCTGGGTTTTTCCATCCACAATTACTTTTTTGCCAAGGCTTTAGGCCAGGTGCGCCCCGGCGGTATCGTAGCGTTTCTCACATCCCGTTACACCCTGGACAGCCGGGATACCAAGGTCAGAGAATACCTGGCCCAGCACGCCGACCTGCTGGGGGCCGTCCGCCTGCCTAACAACACCTTTAAAGATAACGCGGGCACAGAGGTTGTCAGCGATATCCTTTTCCTGCAAAAACAGGAATCCCCGCCGGAACAGGAGCCTGCCTGGGTGCAGACCGGGGAGTCAGCCCTGGGCTTCCGGGTAAACCGGTATTTTTTGGATAACCCCCACATGGTACTGGGGGTGGAAACCGCCAAAAGCACCCAATATGCCGGGCAGGGTTACACCGTTGCCCCCGCGCCCGGCGCGGATCTGGCAGGGCAGCTTGCACAGGCCGTCACCCATATTCATGGAACATATCAGGAAGCAGGCCCCCGCCAGGAGGAGGAAAAGCCCGTCTCCCCGGAGGACGTAAAGCCCTACAGCTTTGCGGTCATAGACGGGGAAGTATACTACCGGGAAGGGGAATCCCTGGAAAAGCCAAAGCTCCGGGGGGACGCAGGGGAACGGGTGAAAGCCATGGTTTCCCTGCGGGACTGCACCCGGCGGCTCCTGCGGCTTCAGATGGAGGACGCCCCGGAGGGGGAAATCCAGCAGGCCCAGGGGGAGCTGAGCCGGCTCCACCACAGCTTTCTGGAGCGGTTCGGCCTCATAAATGACAGGAAAAACGCCCGGGCTTTCGACCGGGATTCCAGCTACTATCTGCTCTGCTCCCTGGAGGACGTGGGCAAAAACGGGGAATTAAAACGCAGGGCGGATATCTTCACCAAACGCACCATCCAGCCCCACCGGCCCGTTACCCATACGGAAACCGCCGCCGAAGCCCTGGCTGTGTCTTTAGGGGAGCGGGCCAAAGTAGACCTGCCCTTTATGGCCCGGCTTACGGGCAAGGCAGAGGAGGAAATCTATCAGGAACTGAAAGGGGATATTTTCTTAAACCCCCTGTTCGGGCAGGGTCCCGGGGAGGAAAAATACCTGTCCGCCGATGAGTATTTATCCGGCAATGTGCGGGAAAAGTGGCAGGCGGCAAAGGAAGCCGCCAAAGGGGATCCCGCGTTTCAGGTAAATGCGGAAGCCCTGGAACGGGTGCAGCCACGCCCCCTCACCGCCGCCGAAATCGACGCGCACCTGGGGGCCGTATGGATAGAGCCTGCGTATATCAACCAGTTTATGGCGGAATCCTTCGGCCTGTCCCCTGCCGCCGCCACGCGCACCCATGCTTTCTACAGCGCCGCCACCGGGGATATTTTGCAAACCTTGCCCCGGAGTGGAGCATGATAGAGGCCGCAAGGCTGCTGGCAGGGCAGGAGGGCTGTC
>NZ_QWLE01000085.1:0-6704 GCF_009917365.1 Neglectibacter sp. X4
TTACGAAAAATGAGGTGATGCTTTATGAATGAAGTACCAGAAACTTTTGACTTTATGCCTTTTGGAGAAGCAATCAAAGCCGACTGGCTGTTTTATTTGCTAAACTACACCAATCGGCTATGTAAAAATCTATTCTGTTCTATTCTCTGCCTTATCTGCTTTTTTGTGATAAGGCTTTCCTTATTCTCTCTGTATCCCATTTTTCTGGAAATAACACTGCCATAATATGAAACGCATCCATCAGCCCTGCAATATACGCATGAGTTCCGTATTCAAAATCCTGCTTTTCCCTGCAATCTATAAGATGTTGGCAAACTTCCCTCTGTTTCTCCGTCAAATCAAGCTGGTTAAAAGCATCCTCCGCATATCCCTCGTCCTTACTGTCTTTTTGATAACTTACATCGGCTTGTAACAGTTTCAATACGGATTCGTCTTTTAATTTCTCTACTGCTATCTTCACCAGCTCTTTAAATTCCTTATCGCACATCACTTCCCCCTGCCAGTTCTACTCTTAATTTTTTAATAGGTGCATGGATAACCTTAAAAATGAGTTCGTCAACGCAGTCTGTATATCTGCCTTGCTGTATGAGCTGATTTTTCAGTTCCACAAGGCTATGTAATAAAATGCTCCGTTCCTCACTATCAACATATAAATGATTTTTCTTTTCTCTCATAATCAACACCAACCTTTTTTGATTTCATTATATAGAGAAACAATAAACCAATCAAAGGTGCGATTCGGACAAAAAAATAAGCGTACCACTATTTCTAATGATACGCTTATCATAATTCATTCTCTAATCAAGGTCGATATAAACGGTTACATTTGTTTCTCTCCATTGATTCTTCCTTACATACTGTCCGTTAGCTTTTCGGTAAGCCGCCGCCTGCTCGAAAGATAGCGGTAATTCAAAGGAAAGAGAACTCCTACCTACTTTGTATAGCCGCCTGGGCCGCAGCTACAAAGAAGTGCAGGAGCAGTGGCGCGTTTTAACAAAAGAAAAGGGCGTGGACATCTGCGTGATTGATATGCCGCTGCTGGACACCCGCACCGCTAAAGATCTCATGGGCACCTTCATCGCCGACCTGGTGCTGCAAATCCTCTCCTTCGTGGCCGAGAGCGAGAGGGAAAACATCCGCCAGCGGCAAGCCGAGGGCATTGCGGCGGCAAAAGCCCGGGGCGTAAAATTCGGAGGCCAGAGCAAGAGCTGCCAGACAATTTTCACGTGCTGCTCTTAGCATGGCAGAAGAGAGAGATCAGCCTGCGGGAAGCCGCAGACGCGTGCGGCCTGCCGAAATCGACCTTTTATGACGCCGCTAAACGCACGGAATCTGCCGAAAAACCAATAAAAAATGCAGTGTCCGAAAACTTGTGATTTATCGGACACTGCTTGTTGGCCCTCGAAAACCATTCGCAAGACGAGTGGTTCAAAAGAAGGCTTCTGGCGATGATGTAGAAAGAAAAGCGCTCCAAAAGACGAGCACTGCCAGGAAGGACACCACAATCTTTGAGAGCATAGTGCCGTCTAACCCCCACAGGGAGAACCTGTCCAGCCTTAAAACATAGGCGGCAACATACAGGCCCGCCTCCTCTATGCCAAAAGAAAAGAGCCTGCCGCTTAAAAAGGCCAGCGCCTCCCGCAGGACAAACCCCGGATGCCAGGCAGGGCTGTGAAACACAAATACTTTATTCGTGACATAGGCAAAAGCCGTGGCAATCAGGCAGGTGAGCAGGTTTGCAAACAGCACATGCCGCCCCTGCCACGCCTGCTGGAACAGCCAGAACACGGCGTAGTTCAGCACGGTGGTCAGCACGCCGAAAAACAGATACGCAAGCTGCTCCTTATACTGAAGCAGCAGGGCTTCCCCTTTTTTAATGGCTCCTCACTTCTTTGCTGGTTATTTTATAGGGACGGTTAGGGCTTGTTTGAAAATAGAGGGAATGACGAATTTTTGGTCAGAAGTGGTCATGTTCCAGGAAAAAACCGCAAGCTTGACTCTGCCATAAGGCGCATTTTTTCTTACCTGAAGCCTTACAAAAAAGAATTCTTCTTAGTCGCTCTGACTTTGTTGGCTTCCACCGCCGTTGGCTTCTTCCAGCCTCTGGTAATCCAAATCATCACTGATGACGGTATGCTCCAGCAGGACATGGCTGTGATCGTGCGTTTGGCGCTGGTGTTAGCTGGGCTCGTGCTGGTCAACCAGGCCATTGAACTTTGACAGACCCGCATTTTTGCAGACGTACATAATAAATCATATTACTCCATATTCCATCAAGTTTTCGAGAAGCTTCTTCACCCGAAAAAGACCTATTTTGGGGATAAAAATAATACGGAAATTCTGAGTTTTTTGCACATGGATGTATCCCAGGTTTCCTCCATCACAGATCGCTATATGGTCATGAGTGCCAGCTATGTGTTCCGGATCATCAGCAGCTTGGTGGGATTGTACGTGATAAGCTGGAAGCTGGCTTTGGTCGTTCTTGCGATGGTTCCCATAAAATTTTTCCTAGTAAAAAGCATGTCCAAGCACCGGGAAAAGGCTATGGAAAAGATGATTGAATCCAGCCGGGATTTCTCCCGTTGGTTCGGCGACAACCTCAATGGTGTTGACGAAATTAAGTTGTGGAATCTGTTCCAGAGCCGGGAGAAAATTTTTGCGCAAAAGCAGCGCGAGTTGCTGGGCCTGGAGAAAAAGGGCACCATGATTGACGGCTGAAACACCTTTTGGGAAATGCTGTTAGAGTGGTCGGTGACCATCGTGCTATACCTGCTAGGGGCTCATCTGCACTGGCAGCCTGACTATCGGCGCAGTGTTCGCATTTGCCAATTACTCCGGCTATGTGACCGGGCCTGTGTCCGCTCTTATTAATCTAAAAATGCATTTTGCACGCATCATGCCTTCGGCACGCCGGCTGTTTCAATTCCTGGACACGGAAACGGAGTGGGCCAGCGGGAAAGATATGGTTGAAAATCGTCCGCCTAGGTTGGAATTCCGGGATATACAGTTCCGTTACGAAGAAAACCGGCTCATCCTACAGGGGATAAACTTCACGGTGGAACCTGGCGAGAAGGTGGCAATAATCGGCCAAAACGGAAGCGGAAAATCCACCATATTAAATCTGCTGCTGCGGTTTTACCAGCCCAACGCTGGACACGTTTTGGCAGATGGAAAAGACGTAAGTTCCCTATCGCTAGAGGATTACCGAAGCCTGTTTTCAGTGGTCAGCCAGGAACCATATCTGTTTTTAGGGAACATTTTACAGAATGTGGACTTGAGTGAATCGGCAAAGGCCGATGAGTTGGAATCTGCTTTGAAGGAAAGTGGCGTAGCCAGCTATATAGTCCGCATGCCTGATGGCGAAAAAACACAAATTGGCCGCGACGGTGCCAAACTCTCCGGTGGCGAAAAGCAAAAGCTGGCGGTACCCCGCGCCCTGCTGAAGGATGCGCCGGTGGTGATTCTGGACGAAGCTACCTCGGGGTTTGATATAGAATCAGATGCGTATCTGCACGATGTTATCGTGAACAAAATGCAGGGGAAATCCGTGGTCATGATTACCCACCACTATAACAATCTGGAAGGGGCGGGCAAGGTGAACCGGCTGCCTTCAGCCAGCTTCGCAGCGTGTTGATGTAGATTCTCAATTCCGATGCCACTTCCCGGCTGGGATGCCCCTGCTCAGTTACCAGACGCACCGCCCTTCCTTGAATTTATCATCGTATCGCCGGGGCGCAATACCTTTTTCTTTCCCATCTTTTTTTCACCTTTCCTTTCCATTATAACGAATGATTTTTTGTCTTTCAAGATGGGAAGGGAATAATTTTCCGTTTTCCAACCGGGATACATGCGAGGATGATTCCAAGGTTATAAATTGGCTCTTCTATTTTGTACCTGACCTATCTGGTACGATACCACGCTGCTTTTTCTTCTTTGAGGAAAATGTGTTCGCTAAGGACGAACTTGGTGATTTGATTCTCCAGAACTCCTCTTTCCATACCTTTGAGTCCTGATATTTTATCTTCTTGGGCGGTTCCCTTTGGGTGACCGTCCTTTACTTTTGCTCTCTTTTTATCATGGCTCTCCTGCGGCGAACCGCAGCTTTACCTCCGTGCACCTGCGGCTCCTGCTTCGGTATTTATTACTCCTGTCTAAAAATGTAGGAAAAGCTTTTGGCAAGAATAAGATGGCCTCCGGACGCTCAGATCGTGCCCTGCAGCAAGACCTTGTGGCGCTGCCCCAAACCCTGAAAGGGACTTAACGCTTCTTGACCGCGCAATTTTCCTACCGTTGAGAGCGGAAGTAATATAAGAGGAAAATGTTGGGGAGATGCTATATGCTTTGGCAATATTCCTAGACAGGGCGGGAGACAAAAGTTTGTGTATTGAAAAAATGTAAGAAAAAATCTCTGACTATACCGAAATCAAAATAGAAGAAAAAAATTCACATTCCCAAAATTGTTTTTTCATCTATTTTCCGATAGCATATGTGAAAATAATTCGCTATATAATCAAATTGCAAACCAGTTTGTAAAATGGTAGACCTTGCTGGCAGAAGCGTATCATCTACCAGCCCACCAACAGTTTCTACCAGGTGCTTTCAGCGGAGCTTACAGCAAGCACGGATTCAACATCCATGGGGTGGTCTTTGATGAGCTACACACCCAGCCGAACAGAAAGCTGTGTCATGACCAAAGGCTCCGGCGATGCCCGGATACAGCCGCTCTGCTTCCTCATCACCATGGCTGGCACCGACACCCGTTCCATCTGCTACGAGACACACCAGAAGGCCAAGGATATTCTGAAGGGCCGGGAGATCGACCCCATCTTCTATCCGGTAATCTATGGCGCAGACGAGGGTGACGATTGGACGGATCCCAAGGTGTGGAAGAAGGCCACCCCCTCCCTGGGTATCACGATGAGCATTGCCAAGGTGCGGGCGACGTGTGACTCCGCCAAGCAGAATTCCGCCGAGGAGAACTCGTTCCGGAAGTTCCGCCTCAACCAGTGAGTGAAGCAGGCGGTGCGCTGGATGCCGATGGAACGCTGGGACAAATGCGATTTTGCCGCAAATGAGGACGGCTTGGAGGGCCGGGTCTGCTACGGCGATCTGGATTTGTCCTCCACCACCGACATCACGGCCTACGGAAAAGTGCGCAAGCTCATGCCCATCGAATGCTGGCGGTTGCAGGGGTTTAGTGACGAGCAATTCCACAAAGCAGCCACAACCGGGCTCTCTGATGCTCAATTATACAAGATGGCAGGAAACGCGGTCACTGTGCCTGTTATTTCCGCTTTAGGCGAGAAAATCAAAGACATTTTTTGGAGGTCATCATGCCAAACCATGTAACAAATATTATCGAAATCAAGGTCGACCCTGCCCGGGTCAATGCACTCTTCGAGACTGTCAAAAACGATGAGTACGGCCTCGGCTCCATCGACTTCAACAAGCCGATCCCCATGCCGCTGGAACTGGATATCGAGGAAAGCAGCATGACCGCCCGTGGTCTGAAAGCTTACAAGGATTTTATTGAGGTCTACACCTTTAACGGCAAAAAAGAGGATTTCAACCTGCTGAATATTCTTGAGAAATCAGAGCAGGCATTCCTGCGGGTGCGGTCTGACATTGACCGGGCTGTTTGGGATTTGGACAAGCAAGCGTTTCAGAATGAACAAAAATATGGGGCACCTACCTGGTATTAGTGGCGGATTAGGAACTGGGATACCAAGTGGAACGCCTATGGCTATGAGGACGGTGTCCAATTTGACAGGCATTCCCTGCGGTTCTGGTCGGCATGGGCGCTGTCTCAGCCAGTCATTGCAAAGCTATCGGAGATGTACCCTGACCTGGGCTTTACCCACCAGTTTGCCGACGAGGACATCGGACATAACTGTGGCGAGGATGAGTACCACAACGGCTCCCTGTGTGGGGAATATCGTCCCGCACAGCAGGAGACTGTGGATTTTCCTAATGGCTTGTGGGGTTTCGACGGCATGGAAGAAGATGGAGAGTTGGACAGTGGAATGTCCGTGAAATAAGTATAGCTAAATTTTAGGCCGGTATCAATCGTTCAGAAAGCGATTGGTACCGGCCTTTTGCAGTAGCCTGTTTCTGCGCTCCGTAAAAGCTGGTGGTCTACATTGATTACCCGGTTTTCAAAGTCAAGGTCGGTTTCAGTCAGCCCGCAGAGTTCGGAAATTCTAAGCCCTGTCCCCAGCAGTATGATAACCTCGTCACGGTATTTCTGATAGACGCTATCACTTGCGAGATAGTAAATATCGTAAAAATCTTTCATTCTTCCAGTTAGTTCAAACCGTTGCAGAATAGCGTCAAACTTTTCCGCAATAGTACTTTCAAGCGAATAGGTGAAAATAGCGGGAGACTCAAAGTCTGGAAGCTGTGTTTGAATTTTCTGTTCCATAGCATGAGGAACAATAGCATCACCTATCCCCATGTCTATATTGAACGAAACACGAACATTTTTTATCTTCCCGATAATTTGGACACTGATACCGTGATATTTTCTATGCGGTGAAATTTCTTCAAAACCGCTTGCTGTCATCTCGATATAGTTATTCCCTGTTGGTGCTTTAAGGATTTCATCTATCAGAGTTTTGTCGAAACTTCTCTAGATAGTGTCTACACGAATTAAGTACGGATAGCAGCCCAAATAGCGATACAACGGACGTGTACCGCGGCGATAA
>NZ_QWLE01000086.1:0-6228 GCF_009917365.1 Neglectibacter sp. X4
GCCGCGGCAGAGGCGGACACGCACCGCTGCCGGGCGGCGTCGCCTGTAAACAGGGCAAGGCGCGCCCCTTCGGCTATGCCGTTCTGGTTCGCCACACCAATCTCTGTGTTGGAGGGCAGGAAAAAGCGGTCTTTCACGGTTTCGCTGCCCCCGCCGTCCGCCGCACACTTTGCCACAACCAGCTCCGTGGGCTGCACGGCTTTCCGGAACCCTTCCGACAGGCCGCCCATAAAGCCGGGGGCCAGCGCGTAAGGGTTTGCAGATACAGCCCCCGCCTTTGGGGGTGCGTCTGCTTCATGGGCCGGGGCATACCAGCCGGAGAGGGATTCGCTGTTAAGCCAGCTCCGGATATTCGATAGGCTGTAGCGGTTATTCCCCTGCACCTGGCGGTCTGTATTTTCGCTGTCCGGCTCCGAGGCGTCAAAGGCGTAAAGTGCCACCTGGTACTGGCTGCACAGGGTAACGCTGCCCGCAGGATACCCCTGGTGGAGCAGGTCTGCCACCTGCCAGGCCACAGGCTCCCCCAGGCAGAGGCTTTCCGGGTCCCGGACTTTATCCCCCACGTTGAGCATGAGAAGTGTTTTTGCCATATTCCCGCCTCCTTATATATAGGCTTTCCCGGCTTCAAACCGGCCCTGCAGCAGCTCCAGCGCCCCGGGTCCATCGAACTCCTGGGCCTCTACAAAGTCAAGCCCCTGGGCGTCCAGCAGGTCCCGCAGGTGCATTTGGAACACCAGGTGGGCGAAATCGCTGGTGAGGGCCGCCAGCTCTGCCCGGTCTGCCTTGCCTGACAGCTTTTCGTACTCTGCCCCCTGTCCCTCTGCCAGCAGCTTCACTGCCTTGATGTTATTGAGCACAGCCAAAATCAGGGGGTTGAAGGTGCGGCTGGCGCTGGCAGGGTCGCTGTCCAGCAAAGCAGGCACCTCCTCTGTGTATTGGGGCTGGGGATCCAGGGCATAGCTGGGCCGGGGCATCTCAGGCTTCCTCAACTGCGTCTATGAAAAGGGCTGGGAGCTGTCCCATGCCCGGGTTTTGTATGGACAGCTCAAGCGCTGCGGGGACTACCTTCTGGAAAACGGGCTGGAGGATGCGTATATCTCCATGTTTGAGGAACACTTTTTCCGGCCCAAAGATCCAAAGGATGTGCAGAACTGGTGCGGCGGCACAGGGGACATGCTGTCTGTAGACTATACAGGGAACATCTATCCCTGCATCCGCTACATGCCCAATTCCCTGGGGCCGGACATCCCTCCGCTGACCATTGGGCATGTAGACCATGGGCTTCTTGGCACAAAGGGGGAGCAAGACTGCGCCCAGTGCCTCCAGCGCATTGACAGGCGCACCCAGTCCACAGACCAGTGCTTCTCCTGCCCCATTGGGGAGGGATGCGCCTGGTGCTCCGCCTATAACTACCAGGTGTTCGGCACAGCGGACAGGCGCGCCAGCTTGTTTGCAGGGTGCGCCGCTTTTCCGTAAGGGTGTAGTCGCTGTCCCACCAGTCCACCTTGAAGTCATGGGCCAGAATATCCAGCAGAGCTTCATCCAGTTTGCCTATCTGCGGGTAGATGGAGAGCCGCCCGGTTTCTTCCTTCTGCTGCACCAAAAGGCCCGCTATGGCTTCTGCCAGGGCCACCATCCTGGGGTCATTGGCCAGGCCAGGGGGCAGGGAGCGCAGTAGGTTTTCTTTGGTGAAGCCATGGGATTTATTCATCCTCATACCCCCCGTTTGTAATGGCAGGCGTGCCCAGGAGCCTTGCCACCTGGGGCGGGTTTTTGCCGTCATTCTGCAGCACGGTAAAGCCAGGGGAGGTAAGCACCACGCGCTTGATGCCTGTCTGCATCAAAAGGCCTATCAGCACAGAGGGGTTGATGTCCCGGCCCAGCTTCCCGGACTGCCAGGCCGCATATTCTTCCACAGCCCTGCCCACTGCCTCCCGTATCTCTGTGGCAGATTTTCCAGTCCCGGGCTGGGTGTAGTATGTGAAGTCTATGGTATAGTCCACCGTTTCCGCATCCTCCACAAAGACCTGGTCGGTGAGGGGCCGCACGTCGTCTGCGCTGCACTCTGCCAGTACCGCCGCCTTGATTTCTTCTGTGGCAAGGGCGCCATCCTCCATGAGCACGTAGAGCTTCACTACCCCCGGCGTGGGGGAATTGGCGATCACGTCCCCGATCTCGGTACTGGCCTTTTTGGCGAAATACTCATAACTGCCACGGGCCCCGGCGCAGCTGTAGGCGTCCATGCTCTGGCGCATGAGCTCATAGAATTCATCGTCTGTGGCCGCGTCCGCGCCGCCGTCGCTTTCCGTAAGGTTTTCTGTGGCGGTGCAGTAATCGTACAGGTCGATGAGCGTGTCCAACTGCCCGGTGGCATAGCCGTTGCCTACTGCCCCAGGGGTCTGGCAGCGCAGCTGCGCGTCTGCATACGTGTCGCCAATGTTGATATACACGTCCTCCACTGTCTCCCAGATAAGCCCGCCAGAGCAGGTTACCCGCGTGCCCTGGGGCACCAGCACAGCGCTCTGCTGGGCTTCTGAGATATAAAAGCGCTGGGTACACACTGCCGGCTGGGCCTGGGGCCTCCCCTGAAGCTTTAAAAGCTGGGCCAGTGCGTCCAGGTTCTCCCCCTCGGCCCGGCTGGGGATGTTCTGGTTGCCAATGACGTTCATCAGCACCCGCTCCTGCACCAGGATGCTGGCTACCCACTGGATGATCTGCCGCTCCGGGCTGGCGGGCTGCACAGCGGCGCCCGTGTTTTTTTCATAATCCGACACCAGCCGGGCCACAATGGCTTCCGCGCTGGTGTCCGCAAACTGGTATTCAGGGTTCCTCATGCTCTCACCTTGCTTTGCGTAAAAATGAAAGCCCCGGCCTTGTTCTTGACAAAGCCGGAGCATGTGGTATAATAAATATAAAGAGGGCGCTGTCACATGGCGGTCAGCCCTAAAGTTTGACTAACATGAAGTTAGCCGCTCAGGGGCAAGCCGGGCGGCTAACACGCTTTTGGGGCTAAGTAAACCAGCAGCAGGGCTGCCAATACCAAGCATACTGCGAAACGCAGCAGCTTTTGTCCCATATGCGCCACCTCCCTTCGTGTAAAACTCCGGGAAATGTACCACCCCCTTTCTGTCGGGGATGGGCTAACCGCCTTTTATGTATACAGCGTCCTCCAACGCAAAGCTGCGTTTGCTCCTCGTTGGGAGCGTTTTTATTATACCATCCTGTTGGATTTTGTCAAATCCTATTCTTCCACATGGATCTCCACCTCCACTTTGGGCACGAGCCGCCCCGGCTCCAGCGGATCCTCGGAAAAAGAAATGTTCTGTACCACCGCCCGGGGTTCCCATTGCTCTATGGCCTCCCGCACACCGGCTATCATCAGCACCTTTGCTACCGGGGCGGGCTTGTCCACAAATTCCTGGGATAAGCCGAAATCCCGGTACATAGGCACCGAGCCTTTAGGCGTTGCCAGCACTAAAGCGATATTTTGCAGTACGGCGTTTACGGCCTCCGGCTCGTTCAGGCGGATGTTCCCCAGGTCTGCGGCGCTTACTTGAAATCCCATGGCATCAGCTCCTTAGATATTCCTGCAGCTCCACGTCCACGACTGCCAGCAGGGGGTTGCCCCAGACATCGCTTTCCTCGTACTTGGCGCTATGCTTGAGGATGTTCCAGCGGTACTTGCCGTAGGGCTTGTCGCCGATTACCAGGGGCACAGCCTCCCCAGAGCGCTCATAGGTCCAGATTTTCACCAGCTCCCCGATGATGTCCGCCCCCAGCAAGGGAGTAAGCTGCATGGAAAAGCTGATTTTATCCGGCTCTATCCCGGTAAACTCTGTGAGGGCGTTCTGCAGGTGGCGCTGGTGCACGGCGTACCTGGCCTCTCCGCTCCATTCTGTCCCCTGCAGGGTTTCTGTGGTTTCCTCCGATACCTGGAAGATGATATCCCCCAAACAGCCACCACCATCAAACCACCCCCAGAATAAAGCCGTCGCCACTGTCTACAGGCAGGTACACAGCCAGCACCTGTTATGCGGCTGGCCCCGGCCTCTGAGTAGCCGGAAGCTTTGGGGATGGCGGAGTCAGGCAGGAACAGACCGGTGCGTTTGTCTTTGTACAGTAGGATCACCTTCTTTTACACATATAAAAACATTTGCCAGAAGCCTTGACAAATGTTTTTATATGTGTTATACTATATACTGTCAGGAGGGGAAGGATATGAAAAGCTACTCGTCAAGGGAAGTCATTCAAATGCTCAAGGCGGATGGATGGTATGAGGTAAACACAGTGGGCAGCCACCACCAGTTTAAGCACCCATCGAAGAAAGGCCGGGTAACAGTAAAGCACCCGGATAAGGATATCCCTCCCAAAACCCTAAAAAGCATTGAACGCCAATCGGGGCTTAAATTCTAAGCCCCACCTTCCCATCCCATTTTCAAGGAGGTTTCCGTTATGAAATTGCCAGAAAGATATATTTACCCCGCTGTGTTTACGTATGAGCAGGGACAGGAAATTGCCGTTGTGTTCCCGGATCTGGATGCTGCCACCAGCGGGGAAAACGATGAGGACGCGCTGTTCTCCGCCCGGGAACTGCTGGGCTGTGTAATGTTCGGCAGGGAAGAAGATGGGGAAGCAATTCCTGTGCCCACCCCTTTGGCGCAAGTCGCCTGTGAAGAAAACGAAAGGGTGGTGCTTGTTGACGTGTACATGCCCTCTGTGCGCATGGCCCAAGTGAACCGTTCCGTTAATCGCACCGTCACTTTGCCCGCATGGCTGAATGCTGCCGCACAAGAGAGGAACATCAACTTCTCCCAAGTGCTGCAGGACGGCTTAAAGCAGCGGCTGGGGGTATAATTCAGGACAAAGGCTCCGGGAAACCGGGGCCTCCTTTTTACCAATCCCTGGGGATAACCGCCACAGCCTTACGCCTGCTCCCGCCGCTTGCCAGGGCCTTCAGCTCGTCCACCTTCTGCTCAGCCTCTTTGATTTCTTTCATCAAACTGGGCATATCCAGTAAGGTCAGCTCCCGGTCTTTCAGCGTGTACGACTTCACCCCGCCGTCCAGCAGGGCAAGATAGGCTTTGCGCAGCGCTTTTAAAGCCTCGCGCCAGAACTCCAGCCGGGCATTGATTTCTGTTTTGCTGGTCATTTACCATTCCTCCACACGTGGCGTCCTCTTTACCCGCGACCGGGGCGCAGGGCTTGGCCTTCCGCCATCCACAGGTACAGGCAGGGCTTTTCCCCTTGCCTGCTGCAAGCGCCGATCAATGGCGTCCAGGTCTTTGGGCAGCACTTTAAAGGCCGCATTGGCATAGTTGCGGCAGTCCAAGGGCTCGTTGCGGTCATGCCCGGGTATTTTTTCCCAACTCCAAGGGTTCCGTTTTGCCTTATCATTGTAGGTAAGCCGCTCCGACAGGAGTCCTGCAAAGTATCCAGCTCCGTAATCATCCCGCAAGGGGAAATGGCAGTACCGCGGGCCAGGCTCTTTCGCCCGCAGGTTGTCCATGATAAGCTGCTTTCCGGCATCCACGCCAATCTGGTACTGCCAGCAGAAGCCTACATGCGTTCCATTCACCACAATTCTCACCTGCCTGGGCGGGCCGGTGTAGGGCCTGTCCTGCCCGGGCAGGCCTTTGATGCAGAACAGTTTCTTGCTGATGCGTTCCCGGCAGCGGCTTCGCACTTCCTGGGTGAAATGCCCGCCCTCGTCCATAAAACTCATGCTCAGCCGCAGGCCCAGGCCATCGGCAAAACGGTACACCCTGTCCAGCACATTTGTGTCCAGTGCATCCCAAGTGGCGTCTGCGTCCGGCCTGCCCATGATAATGCCCTTTTCAATGCCCCAGGTTTCGCCGAAATGCCCATAACCCACCACCTCATACTCCAAGCGGTCATCCTGGGTATCAATGCCGCAAGTAAGCACCAGGACACCATTGGGCAGTTCGGCAGGATATTCTTCCCGCCGCTTTAACAGGCTGTCTTCATCTTCCATGTCGCCCCGGTTCTCCCAGAGTTTTCCGAATACCGTGTTATAAACCACCTGCATTTTCCGGCTGTCCCCCTGGGCCTGCAAGAAGTCCAGGACAATGCTCGCCCAGCTCTTCCACTGGCTCACAAAGGCGTTGAGCCAGAAGGAGCGTACACCGTTTGCATATCGAACTGCGCTGTATCAGGGAGTTTCTGTCCGTACGCGACGGCTCGGTTTTTGTCCCGGAGGCGGATGAGGTA
>NZ_QWLE01000087.1:0-6075 GCF_009917365.1 Neglectibacter sp. X4
CGTGAGCTTTTCCTCGTTGCGTAGAGTTTTTCGCTGATTTTCGGGTCTTTTCTTTTCATTTTTGCTTTACAGTGCCAGAATATTATAGCTCTGTAAAAGGAGGTTGTAATTCACATGGGTTAATTTATATCTGGTTTTTTAGTTTTTTTCTAATTCTACTCATAGAACCTGCTTTTATGCCAATAAACGACGCAATAAATTTCAACGGTATTCTACGTTGGAGATTAGGATACTCTTTACAAAAACTTATGTATCTTTCATCAGCAGAAAGGAGCAGTAAGTATTTGGCTCTGCTTTCCAATTTCCCCAATTCCTCTAAGTAGAGATTTTGAACATATTGCTCCACTTGTTTATCCATGGAAATAATTTTTCTTATCACCGTATATGGTAACTTTATACACTTACATTCTTCAATACATTCTACATAAAATGACGAACAAGAATTGGTTCTAAAACATTCTGAACCAAAAAAACCGTTTTCAAAACTAAAACACTTTGTAGCCTCTTTTCCTTGGTCATCTATGTAATAGCCTCTAACAATTCCATAAATTATAAAATAGAATGATGACACTTCATCACCCATTTGTATCGGATGGTAGCCCTTTTCATATGTAACAACGGAGGCTTTATTATCTATCACAACACTAATATCTTTATCCAGTCTAATCTTCAAACAATTTTTTAGATATTCACTTGGCTGTATAATCATAACGGCCCTCCATTATATTTTCCTTGTTACGGCTCATCATCTATGACTCGTTCTATTATGCCTGTCCTCCAATGTATATGCCGAAAGGTTATCTGGTGGAACTGGCAGTAAAGGCTAAGGCTGCAGTGAACATTCCCATTCTGGCAGGCGGCAGAATGAATGATCCAGATATTGCGGAAACAGCAATCCGGTATGGCAAGATCGACGCTGTGGTGATGGGGTGTGCAGCTTTGGCAGATCCGGAATACCCGAATAAAGTTTTGACTGGACATCCGGAAACAATCCGTCCATCTATGATTGATAAAATTAGTGCGCCGGTAGTTATTGAAAAAATAAATAATATTTTGGAGCATAATCCGGGACTGCTTGAAGAGTGGCAGACAATAGCTCTTTCTGATATTTTAGGAGGAGCTTTGACCAAAGAAGATAAGCACATTCCAATTAATGGTGAAAAATTGCTGCAAGGTTTGTTGTACCACAATCAGGAGAGCAGAGACATTGGGTGCAAAGAATAACGATAGCACCTCTGAAAAATAGGTTATCGTTAAATTTTACACTATGGAATATCGAAAGTGCGGCAATTCCAATTCAAAAAACGATAGCCGCCCATGGAAGGGTGCATTAGCCATTTTGAAAAGTGTTGATTTTCAGGCATTGGGGATAAATGTAAAAACAAAAGCACCATCTCAAGAATTGTATCCATCTGGACACGCAATTTGGTGGGGGCAGGCTCCTAAATATTATCAGCACGTTCCTGGAAAGCTATGAGTGGGGCGGCAAGACCATCATCCCCTTCAGCACCTCTGGCAGCAGCCCCATCGGTTCCAGCGCCACGAATCTGGAAAGCCTGACCAGCGGCGCGGAATGGCTCTCCGGACGGCGTTTCAGCGGTAGCGCAAGCCAAGATGAACTGCTGGCTTGGGCGGACAGCCTTGACCTGAATCTTAACTAAATCAGCCAGAAAGAGGTCGTGGGGAACCCGGCCTCTTTTACTTTTTTGCAATGCTTTTTAGGCATGAAAGTGAAACGAAATAAGCATTAGACATGTTGTCAAAGTTGTTGTATACTGGTAGCAAGAAACACGAAAGGGGCGCCTGCCATGTTCACAAACAAAGACCTGAAAAAACTCATCGTCCCGCTGTTCTTAGAGCAGCTTCTGGTGATGCTGGTAGGTATCGCCGACACCTTCATCGTCAGCTACGCGGGGGAAGCCGCTGTCTCCGGAGTGTCCCTGGTGAACTCCTTCAGCACCATCTTTATTTACCTGTTCACGGCCCTGGCCTCGGGCGGCGCCGTCATCATCAGCCAGTATATCGGCCGTGGTGTGAAAGCAGATGCCAGTGAAGCCGCCAGCCAGCTTCTCACCTCCTCCACCCCGTTTTCGCTGGTGATTTCCGTCGTGATATTAGTATTGCACCAGCCCATGCTCAGCCTGCTTTTCGGGCAGGTAGAGCCCGCCGTCATGGACGCCTGCATCATCTATCTGCAAATTTCCGTGTTCTCCTACCCGGCCCTGGCGGTCTACAACGCGGGCGCGGCCTTGTACCGGAGCCTCGGCAAAACCAGCGTCACCATGTACATTTCTATCGCTTCCAACGCGATAAACGTAGTGGGCAACCTAATCGGAGTGTTCGCGCTGAAAGCCGGGGTGGCGGGCGTGGCCTGGCCGACTCTCATTGCCCGGGTGTTCTCGGCGGTGGTTATCACCCTGCTGTGCTTCGGCAAGGGCGTTGACGCGCGCTACACATGGCGGCAGATATGCAAGTGGAACGGGGAATTGATGAAGCGCATCCTGCGCATAGCCGTGCCAAACGGGGTAGAGAACGGCATCTTCCAGTTGGTGAAGGTGGCGCTCTCCAGCGTGGTGGCCTTGTTCGGCACCTACCAGATCGCCGCCAACGGCATCGCCCAGAGCATATGGTCTTTAGCGGCACTGGCCGGGGTGACCATGGGTCCGGTGTTTATCACCGTGATAGGCCAGTGCATGGGCGCGGGGGACACGGCCCAGGCCGAGCACTACTTCAAAAAGCTTCTGAAAATCACCCTGGCCATTTCCCTGGCCTGGAACGCCCTGGTGTTCGCCATCACGCCGATTATGATGAACTTTTACCAGATATCCGGCGAGGCAAAACGCCTGGTCATCATTCTCGTGCTCATTCACAACGTGTTCAACACCGTCGCCTTCCCCATGTCCGGGCCGCTCTCCAACGGCCTGCGGGCCGCCGGGGACATTAAGTTTACTATGATCGTCTCCATCGCGTCCACCATCGGCGGGCGGCTGGTGTTCTCCGTGCTGCTGGCCATAGGCTTAAACTGGGGCGTGATCGGCATCGCGGCGGCTATGTGCTTAGACTGGATCATCCGGGCCGTTATCTTCGCCCTGCGGCTGAAGTCCGGGAAATGGAAGGAATTCAAGGTCATTTGAAATCAAGGAGGAGCCTATGGAACTGCGCGTCCTGCGATACTTTTACATGGTGGCAAGGGAGGAAAACATCACCCGCGCCGCCCAGTTGCTGCACGTGACCCAGCCCACCCTCTCCCGGCAGCTCATGGGGCTGGAGGAAGAACTGGGCACGTCGCTGTTCCACCGGAACAGCCATCGGATTTTGCTGACGGAGGACGGTATGCTCCTAAAGCGCCGGGCCCAAGAACTGCTGGAGCTGGCCGACAAGACCCAGCGGGAATTCCAAAGCCGGGAGGAACTGGCCGGGGAAATCGCCATCGGCTGCGGGGAAACCTGCAACATGGCCCATCTCTCTGACCTGATGGTGTCCTTTCAGGAGCAGCACCCGCTGGTGCAGTTTCGCATCTACAGCGCCACGGCGGACGAGGTAAAGGACCGCATGGAAAACGGCCTGCTGGACATGGGGCTTTTGATGCTGCCGGTAGATATCTCCCGGTACCACACCGTACCCATGCCCCATCGGGAGCGCTGGTGCGCCCTGGTGCGGGAGGACTGCCCTCTGGCGGAACTCCCCCAGGCCACGCCTCAAGACCTGCTCCCCTACCCCCTCATCCTCTCCTGGCGGGAACAGGTAAACGAGCAGGTGCGGGAGTGGTTCGGGGAGTGCTTTGCCCAGGCGAAAGTGGCGGCCCGGTACAACCTTATCACCAACACGGCCATCATGGTCAAGCACCGGGTGGGCGTGGCCCTTTGCTTTGACCTGGGCACCACCTACTATGACAGCCTGGGGCTGGTGCCCCTTTCGCCCAGTTTAGAGAATGGCGCGGTGCTGGCGTGGAAGAAGGAGCAGGCGCGGTCAAGGGCGGTGGAGCAGTTTATCGCCCACGTCAGAAATGCCGCAACGTGACGTTGCATCCAATACGCGCACCTGAGCGCACGGCGCCATGACGTGATAATCCCGCGGTAAACTGTCTGTGTATCAACAGCTATGCCTTTTAGGCATGAACTGAAATAGAAACCAAGTATTGGACTTTTCCCATAACCAGCGGTAAAATGAAAGCGTCCCCAGAGAGAAGGTTTCTCCGGCGGGGGCGCTCATTTCTTTAAGAAGGGAAGCTTGGCAAATGATAAAACAGGAAGCCCTGGCGGGGTTGAGCCTGACCTTGCAAGACATTGGCTTTGCACCGGATGAAGCAGAGAACTATATGCGTTTGGCGCAGGAGGGGGACAGCACCGGTGCCCAGCGGATGCTCATGCTCAATCAAAAGCGCCGGAGGATGTTGGATGAAATACACTTTCACGAAAAGCAGTTAGACCGGTTGGATTATCTCCGGTATGCGTTACAAAAGGAAAGCATGCCGGAGATACGGATGAATCAGGATAATAAATAGAAATGGGAGGAATCAGCATGAAGTACACAAAGTTAGGCAATTCCGATCTGAACGTTTCCCGCATCTGCATGGGCTGCATGGGCTTTGGCAACGCCCAGACAGGCCAGCATAGCTGGACCCTTGATGAAGAGCATTCCCGGGAGATCCTTAAGCGGGGCCTGGAGCTGGGGGTCAACTTCTTCGACACCGCCATCGGCTACCAGAACGGCACCAGCGAGCAGTTCGTGGGCCGCGCCCTGCGGGACTTTGCTAAGCGGGAGGACGTGGTGTTGGCAACGAAATTTGTCCCCCGCAGCGCGGAGGAAATCGAGGCCGGGGTCACTGGACAGCAGCACATTGCCAAGCTCCTGGACACCAGTTTGCAGCACCTGGGCATAGACTATGTAGACCTGTACATCTACCATATGTGGGATTACAACACGCCCATATACGACATCATGGAGGGCCTCAACAACGCTGTCAAGGCGGGCAAGGTGCGGTATGTCGGCATTTCAAATGCTTACGCCTACCAGTTGGCTAAGGCCAATGCCATCGCCGAGCAGAACGGCTTTGCGAAGTTCGTGTCCATTCAGGGGCACTACAATCTGATTTTCCGGGAGGAAGAAAGAGAGACGGCTAAACTCTGCGCTGAGGACAACATCGCCATGACTCCCTACAGCGCCCTGGCAGGCGGCAGACTGGCTAAGCGGCCTGGAGAAACCTCCAAGCGGCTGGAAGAGGACAGCTACGCCAAGGGCAAGTATGATGCTATGGCGGAACAGGACGGCAAAATCATCGCCCGGGTAGCAGAGCTGGCCGACAAGCACGGGGTGAGCATGACGGAAATCTCCCTCGCGTGGCTGCTGACAAAAGTTACAGCCCCAGTAGTAGGCGCAACAAAACTGCATCACATCGAGGGCGCGGCAAAAGCGGTTGACCTGGAACTGACGGCGGAGGAAATTGCTTACCTGGAGGAGCCCTACGTTCCCCACAAGCTGGTGGGCGTGATGGCACAAAATATTCCGGCAGCGGCAGGGCAGAAACAGGTATGGTCGCTGAATCAGAAATAATTTACCATCAAGAGGATGTACAGTATGGTGAATTTGCGTAAAGCAGACCCGGAATTTATGAAGCGCTTTGAGCATTTTGCCTTTGAGGAAGTCCCCCAAGAGGAGGGCCAGCGGCTGGACGGGGAAACCCGCTAGCGGGCGGTTTTAGCCACCCTGCTGGGCTGCCAGGGCATGGATGCATACAAGGTGATGCTGCACTCTCAGGCTACGACCACCATGGAATGTTATTTTGTCCTTGATTTATGTGGCTTAGTGGGCGTTGAAGTTGTGGGGTAAGGGTTTTATATGTCTATCTTTAAAAATGGCGTTCTATTGCGTAACAGATTGTTATTGATAAATTGCAATAGGGATTACTTGCAGAGCTGGTTCTTTAATAACATCACGAATAATGTCGGGATTATCTAAATTTTTAGGCATTTTTCTGTAAGCGAAAAATAGATACGAGCCTACGCAAGAAAAGAAGAAGGCGGTATAATGAAGGAGGGATGAAGAAAAACGGAGGATATAAGGAATGGGAACAGA
>NZ_QWLE01000088.1:0-6072 GCF_009917365.1 Neglectibacter sp. X4
CAGGAACGCAACTTCGGCCCCACAGCGCCCCTCGTGAGCGACGAGAAGGGCGGCTACACCAGGCCGGTGAACTTCCGCAAGAGGTACTACCGGATTTTGAAAGCAGCGGGCATAGATCAGAAAGGATTGCACAGTTTAAGACATCATTTTGCGACCCAACTGATAAACGGCGTGAAACAGCCCGACGGCACCATCAAAGCACTCTCGCCCCGGCAGGTGGCCGATCTCCTGGGCCACAGCACCTCACAGATAACCGAGATGTACTACGTCAAAAAAGACACAACCCGCCTGCAAGGAATCACAGACGGATTTAATTTTTAGCAGGAGCAAGCTGGCACAAGGGAGAGCGCCCCGGATTTTTGATGATTTATTGATGATGTACCATACGGAAAAGCTAGAAACGGATACGAACAGAAACGAAAAAAGCGCAAAATACACGCCCAGGGGAGCGGCAATCCAGACCGCATACCACCACCCAAAGACACGAAAAAGCCCGGAATTCCAAGGAATTCCGGGCCAAGTCTGTGGCAGGGGCAGAAGGGCTCGAACCCTCGGCACGCGGTTTTGGAGAGCGACAGTGCAAATTTTAGACAGTTTTAGATACCTCTATCTTGTACCGCGCTATACCGGAAAACGGCTTAAAGTCTGAATTTCAGGCACTTCTCGCCCTTAAAACCTGAGTACAAAACGCGAATCTTCTGCACGTTTGCTGGAAAAACTGATAGAAGAATTTATAGTGATGTGATAGACAACTGCTTCGGCGTCTTCATCTGGTGTTGCCTAAATAGAATCTCAAATAAAACCATCCTGTTTTTTGCAAGAAAGCCCTGGCAGCTTTGCTGCCAGGGCTTTCTTATGGTTAGAAAATATCTGCATGGGTTCTAAACTATAAATTTGGTCTGATTTAGCAAAAGAAAACTACAGCCGCCTGTTGTCAGTTATGCTAAATAATGAAAGTATATTCATATAAATTGAATGCTATAGAATACAGCAGGTAAGATTATGCAAAATGTGCTTCTGTCCTTTGCAATATTTTTGCTTTCATTTTTAGCCTACGCTGTACCAAAAAACTGAAGGATTTCATTGTAGGTTGTTCGCACATCTTGTCCAGCTAAATGGATAGAATGATCAGCATATTTTTGAAAAGAAAGCAAATCTCCTTCCATATCCAACAACAAAATCCCTGCTTCTTCTAATGAATGTACCCAGTCAAAAAAATTTGCAGATGTGGCACGTAGTACCATGCTTTCCCATTCAGATTCTTGACGACTGGTCAACAGAGCGGCTTGATAGCCTTCTTTTTGGAACAGCGCCAACAATTCTCTCATTTGGTTTAACGGCCCGTGAAGGGCGGTAGCAGGCATAGATAGTTCTTTGTGAATCAGTTTCGGTGTACGGTCTGTGTACGCTGGCAAATCTGTCAAAATCAATCCTTCTGACAACATCTTTCCAAGCGCATATGGCGCTGCCATACTATTCGTGCGAGACATAAAAAACACATTTTCTCTCTCAAGTTTTTCCAACACTGGAGTGGTGAAATCTCCCACTATAATGTTATTCCCAATAGGCGAATCTCTTTCCTGGTATAAACCTATAATACCAGATTCATAGCGAATACCTGTAACCCAAGAATACGCTGCGGGAAACACAACATGCCCATTGTTCGCACAGGCCGCAAAAATACGGCTTCCGGCATCGGCAAGCTGCTTTGTTATCTGACCAAGTTTCTTTACTTCCAGCCAGTTTGAACTGCCTAAACTCATGCAGATATAATCCGGAGGGCCTTTCAAGCACCAGCCCAGAGCTGTACAGACATTTTCAAGGGTAATGGTACTGTCTTTGTTATGGGTAGAGATTGTATGCAATTCCACATGCCTGGGCATCACAGAGGCAAGAATGGAAGCGCAGATGGTGCCGTGGGATCGCAGAGCGTAAGCACCATTCGCTTGATGATCAGTTTTACCTTTTACAGAGAAAAGAGTATTGACTGTTTCACCGCTTAGCTCCTGTACGGCTGTACGGGAAATATAATCATCAATAAGGACGATTTTCATGGATTACCCGCTTTTTGTGCTTCTGCAACGCAGTGGACAATCTCATTAACGCTATATGTTTGTAATTCTTTCATCAGCCTTTCCATAGGAATGCTGTATGTATTATATATGCCAATTAAAACATGTGCCATGTCACAGGCTTGAAATCCAAAGTCAGCAGAAAACAGGGAGACATCATAATTATCTGATCTGATATTCCCACATTCCTGTACAAAAAAAAGAACTGTTTCCTGTATTGCCTGCCTATCCATAAGCCCACCTCCTAAATATTCTGGAGCAGCTCTGCTTCTATGGAAGCACCCAGTCTATCCATTTCGCCTTCTGACAGCCCAACATATAACTCCATCTCTCCGGCAGGAATGGGAGGAATTATTTCTTTTTTGATAAACTCCTGATTTAATGTAACATACCGATAATTTAGTGTAGCCTGATCCATCACCATTCTTTTGCAAGCTAAGTTTAGCCTCTTTACATTGGCATTGTGCCTATATTTACATAGACTATGCAAATGTTCCAATGCCTGATTATTGTAAGACATCGCATATAAGCTTAAAACAGATATGTCTGCATTCAGCGCATTCCCTATAACAAAGGCTAACTCTCCATAATCATCAAATTTGAAAGGATTATTGGGCATAATGGCGCCAGGGCAGCCAACAATAATAATATCTGGATGGGTTTCCATGCTTAATTTATAGACAAAATGATTAAATTGAAGAATTTTTTCTTTTTGGCACCCTCCTTCAAATAAGAATTGGGGTAAAGGCATAAATCCAAATAAAGAAGTATACTCTTTGGTTCCTAAAAGAGAAACATTATATCCAGCCTTTTTGAAAAAATCCGCAAGACCCAATTGGAGATCGAATTTGTTGCTTTTATCACCCACTCCTAAAACTGTGATAATTGGAACTGGTATCTCATAAAGTTTTTCAGGCACGGTCGCTAATGTGTCCTCAACAGAATACCCAGTGACTTTTACGCTGTCAGGAAAAGCCATGTATCCTTTTTCCTCCAGGAAAGCACGCAGGCTTTCTGTAATTGTAACAGGCTTATCATTTTTTAAGGCTAAGTCCAGTGCTTTCCAATAGCTTTCTGCCTTTAGTGCTGATTGGGGCGCATAATTTATGAATATACCCTCGCATTGTAAAAGCGCAGACTCTAAGTCGGAAGACACAATCTGTCCTGTAGGAGGGCCACCGTCACATTTGGCCGCATCCTGTCCAACAAGTCCCAACCCCTTTGGTGATATTGGCAAGACAGAATCATATCCTTGTACCAATTGCGGGAATCTACAAAATACACTTAATTCTTCTTCATACGGATAAACCAATAACTTACTCACAGGCATTTCTCCTATTATAAACAATGTCGATGAAAGTCCAGCGAAACTGTAAGCTTCAAAACAGGGAAACCCTGACGTAGACTATCTTCGCACTCCCTCAAAGCGTTCAAAATCAAAACCGTTTTCTTTGAGAAAGACTAGGTCACGCAGTTTTGTGAAATTATTACCCTGTACCTCTTTGCACCGGGATAATCGTTTCAATGCGGAAATTGTTTCTCCGTCAATGGAGAGGGCGATGCATTGTCCACACAGAGAAAATGCCCAGCACTCTTTACAGTTCTTTTCTGTCAGCTTCCCTATGTTCAGCATAGAACAGATTCTCTGCTCATTGAACCCGTCATCCAAACTGCCGATTTCCATTTGTGAGCTTTCCCCGATACGTTCACACGGGAAAATTTTACCCTCTACATTTACAAACATACGCCGGACACCTGGCGTGCAGGGGCCGCCTGGGTGGGATTTTTCAGGTAGCAGACCATACGTCGTTATAATTTTTTGTATATAAGCAAGTTCCCCCAGATATGTGAAGAAGGACGGAGTAACAGAATCGATTTCCAAATATCCTAAGCCATATAACAAAGCTTTTGTGCGTTCTATGAGCATGGTTTGGAGAAAGGATTCACCATATTCAATTTCATTTTTGTTCCCCACGTCAGTCACAGGAGTAACAAGACATTCTGTCCGTGCAAGAGTCTCGTTTTCAGCAAAAAAGTTTAAAATCCTTTTCAAATCGCGATTTGGTGGGACAACAGTGTTAATTCTCATCAGGTCGAAATAATCCGGATGCCGCATTTTCAAACTGCGCAAATTTTCTAAAACATCATCATAAGAGCCTTTCCCATCCACATAGCAGCGCTGTGTATTTTGGTATTCCTTTGGCCCGTCAAGGCTGACCAGAAGGTTAAAACCTTTATTAGCCATAAAATCGGCAGTTTCCTCTGTAAGACGCGTCGCGTTAGTTGTAAGCCCGTATGACACATGCTTCCCTTCATATTCGTTTTCAATATATTCTACCACTTTTTTAATCAGCTCGATTTCCAATAAGGGTTCGCCGCCGTAAAACCCTATATGGATGGAATCGCAGTCAGTAGAATGTTCCATAAGAAAATCCACCGCTTTAAAAGCAGTCTCTTTTGACATGCGTTTTGCGCTGTGTGTTCGGTTATAATAACTTCCTGAATAGACGCAATAATCACATCTCAAGTTGCAGTTTTGTGTCACCTGAAGAACCATCTCACTTACTCGATAGGCTGTTAGCTGTGATAAAATATGTACGTCAGGATGTTCAATTTCTTTAAGCTTAGTTGGCAGGCATAGCCCTTGGGCCTGGAATCTGCTGATACACTCCTGCTGAGCCTCCTCTCCTAATAAGCCTTTTAGAGCGGAAGCATCTGTTTCTTCAATTTTTGTAAGGCTTCCGTTTTCACGGTCATATAAATAGTTTAGTTTTCCAGGGACTTGGAAGACAATATAGGTCATGTTAAACCACCTTTTCATTGATCTGTTAACTGGAATATATTAAAGTTAAGAAACCGCCAAAGAGATTTTCTGCCGTAGCAGAGAGACCACTCTGACGGTTTCCCCAATTCAGATCAACCTGCTAATTGTGCCTGGCTTATATGAGGCTAGGCATTTGGTTTATCCAAATTGAAAACCCGTGTACCGCCAATATAGGAAATGTTGTAATCCGCTATATTGTTGCTGGAACAAGAGCAGTACACACATGTGCAGGAACAGTTGCATGCACTCATTAGTTCATAGAAAGAGTTCACTGTTCCTTTCATACGCGCTTTTTTAAGCGTCCCTTTCATTTCTGCCAACTCCTTTCACAAATATTTTATAGAAAAGACCGAAGTCTAAACTATACGCAACACCGCATTTTTTCTGAGTTATGCAATACAGCAACTTACTCTTTTGGTGCTTGTTCGTTGAAAGATACTTCTGCAGCTTTTTGGAGTTCCTCCGCGCACCGTTCAGCAGGCAGACTCTTCTCTGAATAAAAGTTTTCTAATATTGTTTCTGTATTAAGGCTATAGAGTTTTGTACAAATAAGAGGCATACCTAAATATTCGTTTATTTTCTGTATAGTGATGTCCGGATCATATTGATTCATGAGAAGACCCAACGCTCTTTCATAAACGTAATAATATGCATCACCTTTGAGGGATTTAGTCAGTGGAGTGATATTCTTTTTATTTAATGGGATACCTGATGTGAACACCCAGTTCCCTTTTATGCGCACGTTTTCCCGTTCTTGCAGGCAGTAAGACATAAACCTCCACGCAAGTTCCGGGTTTTTCATGCTGGCTGGGAAAGCGAAGTCTGTATAAGAATCGACGCTTAACTGGCCTTTCGTATCCACCAGCGGATATGGACCAGCCAGATACTCGAAAGGCTGGCTGATGTACGCCATAGAGCAGGGATCAATGACAGCCCAACTCATCATAGACAGATTTCCCTTCTCCAGGTATTCATCTAAGACTGCAATTCGTGTAACATTAGGAGTGTCTTTTTCTTTATGAACACGAATCAGTTCGTTGACATAGGCTGGAAGCTGTCCTCCTCTTCTGGAGATGCGCTCTAAATCTAGCCGATCTTTTTCCTCAATGCTGCCTGTTGTGTTCAAAAACTCCAGGAATGCAGGCGACAGAAAAGAGGCAGTCCCCGTCTCTATGT
>NZ_QWLE01000008.1:0-24952 GCF_009917365.1 Neglectibacter sp. X4
CTTCTGATGAGCGGCTGAAAAATCTGATAGCCAAAAACCGTCTGCAATCCATTCACAGCAGTGAGCCAACCTTAAATTTCTGGTTATCCGCCGGGTGAAACATCCGGTGCAGGATTGCCAGACGCTCATAGCCGTCTAACGAGTGGGCGCGGACGCCCAGCACCTTGAAATTCGCCAGCACATCCGCTTCAATGCGTTCCAGGCGGGGCTTTGCTTCTTTCAGGCTGTCCGCTTCAATGCCAAAGGTGATGTACTTGGTCTTTGTCAGGCCGTTGTTCCCCCTGGCAAGCTGGCCTTTGAGCATCCCCGAATATTCCCGCCGGATGCCGTTGAAATCGTCGGCCTGCTCCGGGATATGGATGGACTTCTGGTATTCCTCCATATCGGCCCGCTGGTTGAGGAAAGAAAGCTGGACTTTGATGGAGCTGTCAAAATAGTTGAGGAAATCGCAGTAGTTCTCAAAAATCAGGTTCTTGTCCTCGTTCTGTGCAAGCTGGTAGTTCACATCGTAAAACTGGATTTGCCTGGTGAAATAGCGGTCGCCAATGATGCAGATACCGTCCCGGCACATTTCCTGGTAGGGGATGGTCTGCTGGGCGGTCTTGGGGAGCCTGCCGTCCCGCTTTGCCTTGCTGACCGATGCCGCAAGCCGCCGTTTGTCCCGGCTGCTCAGTTTCGCGTCCGGGGTCAGGCGTAGGGTGGCCTTTAAGTCAGACTTTTCTTTTTTCAGTTCCTTTTTTGCCGCTTGCAGGTTTCTTGCCTGCTTTGTCCGCCTGTACTGTATCGTGCTTCTCGACGTATTGAACAGCTCCGCAATCTCGGTATCGTTCATTCCCTCGAAGTAATACAGCAATATGGCTTTGCGCTTTTCTTCCGGCAAAGTGCGGATTGCTTCAAGCAGCAGTTTCGGGGTTATCTCTTTTCCTGCCATTTGATAACGCGGCTCGGCTTCTTCGTCTTGAAAATACTTGTCAACGGTGTAAAGCTGCCGTTCCTCATGCAAGGCAAGGTCACAAAAAGATACTTCCCGTTTCCTGCGTCGCCGGATTTCGTCGTGGGCGTTGCACGCTTCATTGTGCAGCACCCGTTTACAGAAACTTTGAAAGGCACATTGCTTTTGAAATTCTCTGCGATTAGGTTCCATGTTCTCACCTCCTTTCTCGTTGGAAAGTTGGTGGTGCTTCCCCCTTTTCGCGGGGCAATACGGCGTTTTTCAAAAACGCCGAAGATTTTTTGAAATTTCTTCAAAAAATTTTTTGAGCAGCAAAATGCGCCTGTCCGAAAAGCCCGGACAGGCGCATAGGTATTGTAAGCAGTATTTAGATGATTAGATAGTTCATATTGATAGACGTAGTTTTCCCCGGCGGTGGTCGGGCTTTTTTTGATGTGTCAATGACCGTCGGATTTTGTCGATACGGTATGTGCTTCATGGCGGCTACCTCCTTTAGCCGCCGCTATTAATAGTGAAACCGCGTCATTTCTTGAGAAGATAAAAAGAAACGGCGGCTTTGATTTCTCAAAAAGCCGCCGCGTCAAAAATGGCGTGTGAAAATACCTCTGCTGTACGACGGCTTTTTTTCTTTTGCCGTCGTGCGGCAGATTGTATTTCTATTCTTTGCCTATATGCTAAACGCTAATTTTGTGGATTTCATAAAGATTTGAAAAATAATGAGCGATACCACAGTACCGCCCACCAAATTTCTAATATGGAATTTTTATAATGACCTGTGCGCCCTTTGTCTTATCAGAATTTTTTAATATGAGCTGTCCGTTATGCTGCTTAATAATGCTGCTTGTAATATATAGTCCCATACCGAAGTGCATATTTGAGGTTCGGCTCTTATTCCCCATGAAGAATTGTTCCTGTGCATGATGTAGGGCTTCCGGCGTGAAGCCGCTTCCCTCATCTATTATAGAGATTTGTAAAAAGTCGTCCGGCTTTTGCACCTCTACATAGACTGTCCCTTTTGGTGGAGAATAATCTAACGCATTGCCTATCACATTCATAATTGCCCGTTCCAGTAGTAATTTATCCGCTTTGAAAGTTCTTAAATTTTCCCCTATTTCTATGTGTAAACAAATTTCTTTTGTAAGGCATAATGAATTTGCCTGCGCTTCAATCTGTTCCATATAATCAGCTATATCAAATTCTTCCAAATTGAGATGATACCCGGCTACTGTCCGGGATATATCAATCAGCGTCCTAATATAAACGCCCATCTGCTCGGAACTTTCTATAATATACCCGGCATATAACCGCTGTTCGTCGTCAAGCTCTGTTTCGCTTATCAAGTCGATATTTCCTTGAATGACAGTTAAAGGCGTTTTCAAATCGTGGGCAAGTGCCGCTATCTGCTCCTTTTGTAATTATTCCGCACTCCATTGTTTCTCTAAAGATGATTTCAAATTATTTTTCATATCAGAGAAAGAACATAACACATCTTCAAATTCTTTGATTTTTGAGTGTCCCACCTCAAAATCAAGATTTTGTTCTGCCACTTTTTCTGTTGCTTCAAAAAGGGGGGAGAGCTGCGCCCTCATATTTTTTGCAAACTCCGCTGTTAATATCACGCAGACCGCGATACAGTTTATCCCCATGAGGATATATAGCAGAATTTCCGGTGAGGGAAAATGATTATAGAACCATTCATTTATAAACTGGGAGCCAATGTAATATTGAAGCACCACATATTCATTTTCGCGGGTAACGAATAGATACTGCTTGTTGAGGTTTTCGTTTATCTTTCCAGATAGGGCATACTCCATAGCCCTGTCTAAATCTTCGCCCTCTAAAGACGTTTCCCGCATTTGATAATTCTTATCCAGTACGAGGTATTTGCACCCCATAGGAAGCTGTACATCTGTTAAATCCGGCGTTGCGGCAATAATGGGAACAAGATTTTTTGCGCTGCGTTCTGAATAATCCGCATAAGTAATAAAGCCCATTCTGGTTCCGGCAAGGATAAGACTAAATGGAATAGTTAGCGAAACCATTAGCCCAATCAGCAGCATACATAAAAATTTCCAAAAAGACGCTTTCAATGATGTTGGCTTTTTTATTCCCATTTGTACCCTATCCCCCAAACTGTCGCTATCGGCTGAATATCCAATTTGCTTAATTTCGCCCGGATATTTTTGATATGAGTGGAAATAGTAGAATTATCGCTGTCGCCCTCCAAGCTGAAAACAGCTTCATAAATCTGTTCTTTTGAAAATACCTGTCCTTTATTTCTTGCAAGGTATTCACAAATCAGATATTCACTTTTGGTTAGGGGAACAGGTATATTATCTACCCGTAGCTCCTTTGCGGACAAATCAATTTTTATCCGTTCAAAGGTAAGGGCTGTATGTCGTTCCCTGTGTTCTCGGCGCAAGTGGGCACTTACCCTTGCCCGTAGCTCCGCAATGCGGAATGGTTTTGTCAAATAGTCGTCTGCTCCCAGGCCAAGCCCGAATGTAATATCATTTTCCATTGTCTTAGCTGTCAAAAAGAGAATAGGGCAGTCCACCAATGAACGGATTTTATTGCAATAAGAAAATCCGTCCATATCCGGCATCATGATATCCAGTATAATCAAATCGTATCTGTTCAGCTTATCAAGCGGAACCTGTGCGGCAGACGTATAGGCAGTAATGAAATGTCCGTCTTTTTGCAGCCCATTTTTCACAAGCTCTAAAATAGTCCGTTCATCATCAACCATAAGGATTGCTGCCATAGTGTCGCCTCCTTTCGTTGCTCTTTTCGTATTATAGCACAATCCGCAAGGGCAGAAAAGCGGTCATTTCTGCTCTGCAATATAGTAGCGGTTATTTATTTTTACCGCAACCGCTTCTGTCTTATCCGTACCGTAAATCTCGTAAACATCTGCGTAAAACCATTGTTCCCGCCCCTGTCCGGCGTTTTTTCCGTCCCAGTCAATCTTGTTCAAATCTTCTTTGGACAAAGGGCGTTTCGTTTCTGTATCGAATGTAACGCTTTCCGCAAGAATATCAATCCAGTTTCCTAATTCATCATTTGATACGGTATCAGAGGTTACTTGATAAATAATCCCGTCACAAAGGAGCTGCGTTGCATTTTCGGGATTGATTTCAAACTTTCCACTCATAGACTGCTCTGTGTCCTTGAAGTCAAAGACCGTATCTGTGTCTTTGATATTTTCTTTTCCAACAGCTTTGTGATACCCTCCGTTTACATCTACAATCAGACAATCGTCAGCGTTGGGGGCTGCGTACACATTCAAGAATGGGATAATATAAGCAGCTTCCGGGGCTTTATCCGCTAAATCTGCCAACGTCCGAAAGGTAGTGGTTTCTATGTTTTCTTGAAGCAATACTTTTCCTGTTTCGTCTACCGCTACAAGCTGCCGGATATATCCAGTCCATTCCCCAAGCCCACCATTAGAAACGGTATCCTCCAAAATCGTGTAGTCGTTTCCCTTAAAGGAAAATTGCGTCACATTCTCTGCGTTCAAATAGCATTGCTCTTTATCACTGGAATATTCTTTGATTTTTTCCTGTAAAGAGCAGCCCGCAAGAGAAAAGCATACAACAAAAACAAACAGCACGACGATAAACATTTTTTCGTTTTTATTCATAATTTTTCCGTCCTTCCCAATGAGAAAACCATAATAAGGTCAGCAACAAGCCGCCTGTTGTTAATGCTGCAATCCATATTTTTTCCGTTCCATAGTTGAAAATTTGTCGGCCCAAAATATCCTTTACCCAATTCATAGACCATGAAAAGGGAATATACCTTGCTATGCCTTTCAGTTCGATATTGCTATACAAGATACATTGCAGACTTTCAAATACGCCCCAAAACAGGGATAACCCTAATCCAAATTTGAAGCTAAGGAACAGGTGCAAGATATATATTATCAAATTACAAAATGCCATCCCGGCGGCGGCTCCGATTAGCATTCCAAGCTGCACTGTATCAGCCATTCCCAAAAGATGTATGCCTACCACAAATAGCAGGCACAGAAAGAACAATGCAAATACCCCAGAACCATAAAGATAAGTTAATTTTGCAAGCATATTTTTGTGTCGGTTCGGCACAGCAAGCAGCGTTTGGAAGTGTGAAGCCTTTTCTTCCAGTGCAACATTCAGACCGACAATAACGCTTATCAACAGTGGAAAAAACGTTGTCGTAATTTCTAATATCATTTTGAGCTTTTTACTATCTGCTGTGCTGCCATACTGGGAATAGTAAGCAAGAAATAACAATGCCCCGATAGCAGGTATACAAAAATGGATAGCCCAAAACGGTGTATGCTTCGTTTTTACCTGTTCAGAACGAACCGCATAAATAAAACCCATTTCCACCTACCTCCCTTTGGAAAAATCCTTTGCGTCGGCATAGGACAAAATAAGGAACAAGAGTATTGACAACGCAATGGAAATCATAATGGCTATAGAAAATCCACAATTTCCCGCATAAGTTCCGTTTATTTCAATTCCCATAAGTGACTTTGCAAGTTTTGCCGCCCAACAATACGGTACAAACCACCATGCTATTGTATTTCCCAATGCGGTAGCAGTAGATAGAACAATTCCAAGTATTGTATTTAACACAATCGGCACAAACATTCCCGTTTTGCGCGCTAAGTACAGGCACAAAGGGATTTGCCAGACAGACGCAAGGATAATCCCGATACTTCCTGCAATGCTGTGTAAAAGAGAATATACTGCCGTTGCCGGAGCAATGATATTACTGATAGAAATAAGCAATGCTAAAAATATCGCTGAAACAAGCAGTTTTTCGACTAAGATAATGCCCTTAGCAAATTCAAATTTTGAAAGGTTCACGGGCATAGAAAATACCGAATAGTATTTCCCGGCGCTTTCTTCTTTTCTGTGTGACAAAGAACACAAAATTGCGATTGCTCCCGGAAGCAAAAACGCATACCACCAGTAAAGTGTCATGTATCGTAATTCATAGAGCGTTCCCCTCTTTCTTGATAATTTAGGGAGTGCCGCGCCCGTTTCCTTGACCTGTCCAAAGACAACCATACTCAGCGCGGCATCCCCACGCAACAGAGGAACGGCGACCCGGAGGGACAGGCGGCCAGCCTGTCCAATGGCGGATCGTGGCCGTGGGTTGTGGCCCGGCCCACCTGCGGTGCTGGTGTTTGTCGCTCGTTTTCCGTGGAGAGAAGTCACCGCGCACCCGCCGCCCGGCTCCCCGCGCTATGCTCAGGGCCGCCGCCGTTCCGTTGCGGAGAGGTTTATATTTCCCTCTCTACTAACCAAGACATTTTTGCATCAATTCCAAGTGAGGGAACAGCAAAAATCAAAAAGTTTTTTTCATGCGTTCCAAGCCCCGCTTGATAGACTGGCGGACAGACTCCTCATGCACACCCTCGGCCTCGGCAATTTCTTTGATGCTTTTGCCAAGAATGATGTGAGCATCGATCCGGCGGCCCTGGATCTCCGGCAGGGAGTTGAGTGCGTTCCAGAGCTGGACAAACCGCTCCTTGAGCTCCAGGACTTCCTGGGGAGTGGGCTCGTGCAGGCAGGCGGAGTATTCGATCCCGTCCTCACAGTCCAGGGAATATTGCGCCTTGTGCCGGGTGAGCCGCCGCTGGTAGGCCGCTTCATAGCGGACGCTGGCCCGGAGCACCTCGGCCACTTCCTCGGAAACCTCGATAAACTGATCCTGGATGTACCAGTAATAAAAATCTTTCAGATTGATGGTAGTCATTATAAACCTCCGTTTCGGTGTTGGGTGAACGAGTGACCGAAACGGGGGCTGGTGGGGAACGGCACCCTGGAGAGCCGCCCCGTACCTCTGGACAAAGTGTCCAGAAGTCGGACAAACAAAATGCGCCTGCGCGACACAAGGCCACGCAAGCGCATGAAATTATATATTCGTTTATGTACTGCCAAATTTCGCGTTTACCGCCGGACTGCTCCTGCTGAGCGGGTGGGCTTTTTTTGACAGGTTAGGGGGGCAGAAAAAGAAAAAGGACACGGCGATACCTCCCGGACACCGCCGTATCCTTAAAAAAGGGCGACTTTAACACCCCCCCGTATTCTCATTTTTTGAAAAGAAAACGGCGGCTTGAAATTTATTATTTCAAAACCGCCGCAAGGCTACTGTATTTTGTTTTGGCGCATGAATACCCAGCCGCCGAAACAACGGTTTTTTATATGCCGTTGGGCGGGCATTTATGAACATATGTCGAAAATATACATCAAGCAATTCATTAAATGTAAAGTCTGCTATTAAAAGTCCATTTTATAAATATTACGTGTAATAAACATTTCTATTTCAGCATTTACTTGTTCAGGGTTGTCGCAATTTGATAAATGTTTTGCTTTTTTTATATAATGAAGAGGATAGCCCGTGTCCTTAGACCATTTTTTACAATAGTTTTTCACCTTTCCTGTTTGATCCTTATCCCCAACAAGTATTAGGACAGGAAAAGAAAAAGTCACATCTTTGTTCTCATAAAGAAAATATTCATATGCCACTCTCATCTGTTCAGCGATTTCATTTTTTGTAAGAGGAGTTAGCATATCAATCATCTTTTGATATGAATACCGTGTTTCTGAAACTGACCATGCCATACTCTGTTTAAGCGCTTTTTCCGGAAAAAGTTTTGCGATTGTAGCAACACGCTTTAGCCACCATATATCAGATTTAGAATAATATTTGATTCCAAGAGGCGTAGTGTCTAATGCAACAAAGCCATCTACCATTTCTGGATACAAAGCAGCAAAGTGTTGACTTGGATAACCTCCCATAGACATTCCTATTAAAACAGCTTTTTCAATTTTTTCTTCTTGCAAAATATTGTGTAACACTTCTGCAGTATTACTATAAGAAAAGTTTCTAAAAGGTCTTGATAAGCCATGTAAAGGAACATCCCAAAGAATAACAGTGTAGTTTTTCTCAAAAAAATTAACTTGTCGCTCGAACATGGTATGGTCTGCTGTTACACCGTGTGTAAATACAATACAATGTAAGGGGTTTTCTTTTTTCTCGATCCAGTAGTGGACAGTTCCATCCTGAACCGTTAAGGTTTTATGTTGCATAATTTACCTCTCTGTATATGCCTTTTTCCAAAAGTTAATTAGTATGCCTATTTCGTTTTCCATTTCATCCCATATCATCTGTCCAACTCGAAACTTACTTAGCATATACCCGTCTATGGCATAAAATATCTCCGTATACATCATTTTTAAGTCAATGTCATCCCTAAAGATAGAATAATCAATTTTATCGAAAGTGATATTTTGGCTAAGAACATAATTCTCATAGTAATTTGTTATTTATTATAAGCCCGTTGACCGTTTTTGAGAAGATGGTGGTCAACAGTCATCTCAACCATACACACGAAATTAAATAGTCGGTAGTATGAAATATACAATCGTTCAAATAATAACACCTGAAATGTAAAATTACATTAGGTGATGTTATGAAGATAGAACGAGATGAACGACGATTTGATTTTCACGATATAGGGCTTGCCATCAAGCGGGCTCGGGAGGCCAGCGGGATGACACAGGAGCAACTGGCCTATATTGTTGACCGGGCTCCCCGTACCATTATGTACCACGAGAATGACGGCCAGCACCCGAGTTTTAATACTTTTTATCAGTTGGTTACAATGTTCGATATGGGGGATATATACCACCAGAGCCATGATGCGGAGGGCAGGGCCCTCGGGACAAAATGTCTCGAAGTGGTTACTTGTCCTGCTCCATCTTTTTCGGAGCCTTCGCCAGTTCGGGCGGCTGTTTCTCTTTCCACTCGTCCAGCAAAGTCATGATCTGCTCCTTCATTTTGGCGGGAGTGGCCTCCTTGCCAAAATACTTTTCCAGTTCAGCGGTAGAAATAATCACACCTCGATCCTCCTTTTTCTTTTCTGATAAGATGCCATCAATGACATCACCGTTGAGTTTTCCATCCTTGTCCAGCTCCCGGAGCTTTTTCGCCTGGGCCAGAGAGGGGGACGCCTGTTCTCCGTCAATGGAAACAGCGATCAGCCGCTGGTTTTTGGGGCGGATATAGGAAATCTCCACAGCGGGCATAAAGCCCATTTTTTTATCGTCCACCTTGTCCAGCAGTTCCGGCACAAGGGAGTTCAGACGCAGATAACGCATGACCTTTTTATAGTTCATATCGTGCGCCTCGCCCACGATCTCAACGGAGCGTTTTCCAATATCGCCCTCGGCCACATTTTTCAGCCGCCCGCCCTGGTGCTTGATGTCCTCCACTTCCAGCTCCAGCAGGGCGGCAAGTTCGCTGGGGAGCGTCTGATCCCTCTGCTTGTTGCTGTCCTTCATGGCCTGTACCGCCTCGTGGTCAGTCATTTCCCGGACGATAAAGGGCATTTCCTCCAGCCCGGCCAGCTCACAACCATGATGGCGGCGATGGCCCGCCACGATCTCATAACCGTTGCCATCCTTTTCCGGGCGGGCAAGACCAGGAACCATTACGCCGTTTGCCTTGATGGACGCTACCGTTTCCTGCATTTTGGCGTCGTCCCGCACCTTAAACGGATGGGGGCGGAATGTGTGGAATGGATGCATTTCGGAAAGCTTCAGATAGACCAGCTTTCCTTCCTCCACAGGACGGGGCGGAGCGGCTGGCTCAGGCGGAGACTGTTCCGGGGCCGGAGCCGCATTTTCGGGTGGGGCCTTTTCGGGTTCCGGGGCAGCTTTAACCTCCGCAGCCTTTTTCCCACTTCGGGACAATTTGTCTCGCTTAGTCGGCGTGGCCTCGCCGGGGGCCGCCTTATCCGCCTTGGGTGGGCGGCCCTTGCGGGGCTTCGCCGCCTCCTTGCCAGCAGGCTCCGCTTTTTCCTCTTTTGGAGGACGGCCCCGACGGGCCTTTTTCGGTTCGCCATCCCCAGCGGCAGGAGGTTCCTCCTGCGTTTTCTCCTCCGGCTCTTTTGCCGCCTCCTCTTTTTCTACCTCGGCCTGGGCTGTCTGCCGCTTTTCGTTCATCAGCTCATTGATTTTGTCAAAGGACACCACCACATCACCGGGCTCGGGCTGGGCAGGCCCCTCCTGCTGGGGTGTGGGAGCGGCGGTCTGTTCGGGTGCCGGAGCCTCCGGGAGCTTCTCCTCACCGGGGCCTGTGTTCAATTTTTCATCTGCCATTCACTATCCTCCTTTTCGTGAAAGTTGCACAATTTTGCGGGTTAAATTTCTGTGATTATTTTTCTGCCTCCTTCCGGTCTATCCACGCAAAAAAGCCGCCCGATTTGAACGCCGGACGGCTTTTTGTGTAATGTGATAGATCAAATATTATTTTTTGTGGTTCGTAGGCTCCGAAAAGCCTTGTATTTACAGCGTTCCTAATAGGAAACAATCATATAGTATTTGCTCCAAAGTACCGCAGGAAAGTATTCTACAAGGAAAAGAGGGCAGAGGTAGGAAGAATATTGAGAACGCTCTGCGAGTGGAAGAAGATAAAGATTGTAGAAGCGGAGGTGTGCCCGGATCACGTACATATGCTGTTGGAGATACCGCCGAAGGTATCGGTATCGGGCTTTATGGGGTACTTGAAGGGGAAGAGCAGCTTAATGATCTATGAGAAGTATCTGGAGCTAAAGTACAAGTACCGGGAGTTCTAGTGCCGTGGCTATTACGTAGACATGGCGGGGAAAAATGCGAAAAAGATACAGGAGTATATCCAGCACCAGATGGACGAGGATAGGGCCGGAGAACAGCAGACGATGGGAAACTTCTAAAGAATAGCCCGCTTACGGGCAGCAGGTTAAGGACAATACGCAGGTGTCAGGCCGCACCAACGTGACGTGACACGTGGCTAGTATCCGGCACTCTGCGCTGCAGAACTTCTGGCGGTTTTTGTGGCACGTTGGCTCAAACTCTTGTCTGCACCACTGGCATTTGTGCTCTGTTTCCATTCCTTATATCCTCTGATTTTCTTCATTCCTCCTTCATTATACCGCCTTCTTCCTTTCTTGCGTAGGTTCAAATCTATTTTACGCTTACATATGGAACAAATATTTATTCCATATCCAACCATGCGGTTGACCTTGCGAAAAGGCCGCTGGCCCTTTCACTTTAAAGCCCTAACTGGAAAATCAACTTATACAGCAGAACCTATTCAGAGAAAATTTACACAAAGCCGTTCCTACGGCTGGAAATTTCAGGCAAAAGGCGCTATAATAGAGACAAGCATGTAAGGCTGGCGTGTGGTTTCCCGGTTTTACATACAACCGCAAAGGGGAAATGTCTCCATTCTGGAGGCTGTACAAAGCTTCCCGGGGCGGGCATTTCCTAAAGAAAGGATGGTTTCCATGGAACAAAAGCTAGTAAGAGTTGCCATGATAGGCGTGGGCGCTATCAGCGGCATCTATCTGCAGAATATCACCCGCACCTTCCGGGAGGTAGACCTGGTGGGTGTGTGCGACTTAATCCCTGAAAGGGCTGAGAAGGGCGCGGCCTATGTGAGGGAGGAGATAGAGAAGGGCGCGCAGGTGCGGGATCCGAAAATCTACAAGGACATGTTCGAGGCCTTTAACGATCCGGAGGTGGAGGTGGTTTTAAACCTCACCCGGCCCTATGAGCACTTTGAGGTGACAAAGCAGGCCCTCCTCCACGGCAAGCATGTGTACAGCGAGAAGCCCCTGGGGGTGGACATGGAGGAGGCAAACCAGCTTATCTCCCTGGCAGAGGAGAAGGGGCTGCAAATCGGCGGCGCGCCGGACACCTTCATGGGCGCGGGCATCCAAACCGCCCGGCATCTCATTGACAGCGGCATGATAGGCGATGTGGTGGGGGCCTCCTGCGCCATGGTGTGCCATGGGCACGAAACCTGGCACCCGGATCCGGAATTTTACTACAAGCGGGGCGGCGGGCCTATGCTGGACATGGGGCCGTATTACATCACTGCCCTGGTACAGCTTCTGGGGGAAGTGAAGGGCGTAATGGGGATGACGAAGAAAACCTTCCCCCAGCGGCTTATCACCTCAGAGCCTCACCGGGGAGAAACCATCCAGGTGGACGTGGACACATGGCTTTCCGGGAACCTGGAGTTTTCAAGCGGGGCCATTGCCCAGGTGTTCACCACCTTTGACGTGCATTACACCGCCCAGGCCCGGTTTGAGGTGTATGGCACCAAGGGCAGCCTGATGGTGCCGGATCCCAACACCTTTGGCGGGCCTGTGCTCCTGCTGCGGCCCGAGGACGCGGCGGCGGCCCCCAAAACCGATCCGGGCCTGATGCGCCATGGGGTGCCGGATTTCTATGCTGGCTGGAAGGAAATGCCCCTGCTCTATGACTATCCGGAAAACAGCCGGGGCCTGGGGCTTGCGGATATGTGCAAGGCCCTGCGCACCGGGCGGGATCACCGGGCAAACTACCAGCAGCAGCGCCATGTGCTGGAGGTGATGACCAGCTTCAGCAAGTCCTGCGAGAACCGGGCCTATCTGCCCATGGAGACAAAATATACCCGCACAGCGCCTATGGAGTTAAACCCCATGCACGGCATTTTGGACTAGGGGTTGTTTGAAAAACCGCAAACACTGTTTTTGCCGAAATCCGGGGCTTTCCGTATTGGGAACCATGCGAAGCCCCCTCGAAAATCTGTATGTTCTGCTTGTGCGAACACACCTTGGAAATTATCTCGGAAGGAGGAGGCGGCATGATTCGCTTTGACCATTTTAATTTCAATGTGCTTGATCTGGAGCGGAGCCTGGCTTTTTACAAAAAAGCCCTGGGCCTGAACCCTGTGCGGGAAATCGAAGCCCCGGACGGCGCTTTCAAAATTATGTTTTTAAAGAACGAGGAAAATGATTTCAAGCTGGAGCTGACCTGGCTGCGGGACAGGGAAACCCCTTATGATTTGGGGGATTTGGAGTATCATCTGGCCTTTGTCACCGACGAGTATGAGGCGTTCTACGCCCGCCATCAGGAGATGGGCTGCATCTGCTTTGACAACACAGAGATGGGCATTTATTTCATCCAGGATCCGGACGGCTATTGGATTGAGATTGTGCCGCAGCGGCAGTGAGATGCTGAACGGAAACCTCTCGAAGGACTTGCCGCCTTTTTTCAAAAAAGGCGGGCGAAAAAACGAATTGAATAAAAAGGAGTTATAAAGTATGAAAGCAGCATATACAGGCTGGACCTGGATTGCCTCCAGGGAGCCGGAGGAAGCCAAAAAGCAGTTGGAGCAAAGCTTTAAGGAATGTAAATTTTTAGGATACGACACCGTGGAGAATTTCGCCTTTATCCGGGACTTTTTCGCGGAGAATCCCCAGGAGCTGGTGGACATGGCAAAGCGCTGCGGGGTGGAGCTGGTGAACCTGTACGGGCACTTCACCCTGGACGTGGAGGAATCCCTGCGCATTGCCATGGAGCAGGTGGATTTCCTTTCCGCCATTGGCGGCAAGTGGTATAACTGCCAGCATGGCGGCTTTGGGGAGGAGCCATATGAGCGGCCCACCAACCCGGAAATGCTGGACAAAATTTGTGAAATTGCCAACCGCCTGGGAGAATATGCCAAAGGAAAAGGCGTGACCGTGTGCTTCCATCCCCATTTTGGCACCTGCGTGTTCTCTCAAAGCGACATCGACTATTTTGCCGCCCACACAAAGCCGGAGTATGTGTCCTTCTGCCTGGATACCGCCCACACCACACTGGCGGGCATAAACCCGGCGGCGCTTATCCGGCAGTATGGGGACAGGATTGCCTTTATGCACTTGAAGGACGTGGACACCTATGCCCTCAGCAAAGCGGAGGGCCGGGAGAAGATGGCCTCTTTCCGGGCGCTGGGCCATGGCACAGTGGATTTCCCCGCTGTAAAGGCTGCCCTGGAGGAAGCCGGCTTTGACGGGGTGCTCTGCGTGGAGCTGGACAGGCCCGAGGTGTGCAACTTCCACTCCGCAGAGGTTTCCCGCATCTACCTGCGGGACGTGCTGGGGGTTTAACCTAATTAACAGTGAAAACAGAAAGCAGGAAAGCCCGGATTTTCCCGGCTCTCCTGCTTTTTTGCGGTTTTAGGGCGTGTTCACATAAGATGAGTATGTGGATTTTTGAGCAGGTTTTTGGCAGAATCAAGTCAAAAATTCGCAGATGTACTTGCGTACCTCAAGAATTTTTGGCGAAGAAGATGGCAAAAAACCGCCAAAAAGACGCTTGCAAGCGCTTATGTGAACACGCCCTAAGGGGTTATGCCTTCTGCCCGATAGCAATAGCCTTGCGGTTAAAGTCCAGCATATTGGCCTTCTTGGGCGGGATGCACTTCTGGATGGCATGGTTCAGGGTTTCCTCTGTGCAGAAATGGTAGTCGCCCCCGGCACAGCACACCTCCTGGAACAGCTTCCCGATAAGGATCATGTTGGAAAGGCCTTTCAGGCCGTTTTCTCCTATGGTAACCCCCAGCAGAAGAATATAGCCGCCAATCCAGACATTATTCTCTATCTCTAGCGGACGTGCATTGGATCTGCTATAGAAAAGCCCGCCAGCCTTAAGAAAAAGGCGGCGGGCTTTTGTACAGTACAAACTCAGACGCGGATATCGAAATTATAGGGGCTGGGAGGGGGCAACATTTCCTGCAGCTCCTGCAGAGCCAGCTCTTCGGTATCCATCATCTTTTTGGTGACAGCAATGGCATAATTCTGCTGAAACATCGCAGCGCTCATGCTCATGCTGGCAGAAGCGATGCTGTTCATCATGTCCATAGCCAAAACCTCCTTATAATGTACTCACTGTTATTATAGGCTTTTGCACTTGGAAAGTCAAGCAACAATATGACGTGGGGCGTGTCCGGAAAGGAACAGGATTATTATTTAACAAAAAGGGAAGGCTCCCCAAAGCCGGGAGCCTTTGCGAGGCATACGTCTATCACAGGCCAGGAACAATTTCTGTACCTTTAGAATAGGGGGACAGCCTTTCGTCTACCGCCTGGATGGTAAGGGGGCCGAAGTTATGGTCGATGCTGGAGCTAATCAACAGGATATTGTGTGCAGGACGCCAATAGAAATGGAGTCCCAGCAGCGCCGAGAATGCCTGGGCGTCTATGTACATTTTGGTATCTGCTGTGATGGTGGGAAGGCCGCTTAGCAGCGTTGCTTTCTCACCGTTGATAGATACTTCGGCGGATTCTTCGGACAGCCTTATCTCATTCCCGCCCAAATAGATTACTGCCTGCTGGCTTTCAGAGTCCCAGTCCAAAGTCCCGCCAAAGGCAGAAAAAGTATCCCGAACAGGCAAGTACGGACGCCCATCCTGAAATAAAGGGGCGGAATCCAGCTTTTCCAACTGACCCTTTTTCAAAATATAAGTACGGTTGGTTTTCATGAAAACACTGTTCTGGATGATTCTCTCTGGGGCGGTGTACCAGCCATGCGCCTCAGCCTGCTCCACGAGCTTAGATTCTAATTGAAGGTACAGCTTTCCGCCTTTTGCAATAGGAGCGTCCATAGATCCCGCCAAAGAAGGTATGACACCAACAAAAAGCACAGCGGCCAGATACAGGGCCGAAACCAGAAGCACGGAGGTCTTTGCGTGGAGCCAGCGTGTGTGCCAACGGGTCAGGCCAGCGTCTATTTTTTCAGTCGCATGCACGATCCCGTTTTCCATGTCGTAAAAAATGCCGCCGTGTTTTTTGTGGAGCACATTGATAGGGAATTCTATGAGGATATAGAGTCCCCGCAGGAGCTTGTCTAACAAAAAAGGAATAAAGGACAGTAACCGCAAAAGATACTTTTCCACCAAGAGTCCCAACAGGAAGACTATTAAAAAAAGGACACATGCTGTACGCCCTGCCAGAGACCAGGATAAAAAGGTTTCTATGTATACATTTAAATTCATTTATTCATCCTCTTTATACATTGCATCTATCAGGTTGCCATCCTCATCATTTTCAGATGTATTTTCAGGTGTCTGCTCCGTCAAAAGATTTGTACCAACAATACGTCTCCGGGCATACGCCTTGGTTTCCGCATCTGTCAGGATATCGCTGTCGCGCAAAGCTTGTGCCTGCTGGAGATCTGTCCGGAACTGGTCATCTTTGTATTCTTTGATCTTCTGGTATGCTTCCTCTTCTGTCATCCGCCCTTCGACCACAGCTACTCTCAATGCCTCTGGCAGGTCTGTTGGCAGGGACGCAGTGAGATCCCGTGCGTTCCGTTTTAGCTGCATATCTAACTGCTGTTTGCTGCTCCTTTCTACGTATACTTCCGCCTTTTTGTCCGGCTCTGCCAGCACAATGGATATGTTGTAGGAAAAGCCCGTAGAGTCATCAAAATTGTTGTAAACAGAAAGCTTGGCAGTCAATTCCTCATCCATGCCTTCATAGTCCAGAATACTGTATTTGCGCGTAATCTTTCGGACGTCCATGGAGAAAAGGTTTTCAAAATAAGCGCTTATATCCAGGTTCCGGTTTGTGTAGAATGTGAGAGGCCTTTCTACCTGGATAACCGCCTTTATATACACAGAGAAAGAATACGCCGCTTCCTTGCCTGGGGAGGGAAAATGAACTTCCTGCAGGTAAGGCCTGGTGGATATCTCCACCAGGCGGGTGTACCGCCCCTGCCGCAATTCCTTTGTAGTTGTCCGGTCTGTTACCAGCAGGTCACCATTAACCCCTCCAGTCAGAATAAACGCAGAACCCTCTTTACGGAAGTTTGGAATCTTTGGGAAAAAACCGGTCTGATAGGGTTCGTCTTTTAAAATCAAGGCGTTTTCAAATTCAGTCATGAGAATATTTCCTCCAATCATGTATGCAACCGTTATCTATGCAGCAGTTTCAAGATGCGGGCTGAAGCGCTGCATGAACATTCTTTTAAGATATCCAGCACATCATTCCGGTACAGGGGAGCGGACTGTATTAAATTAATGAAATAGGCAGCTATATGCTTTATTAGCTGGTCAGAAACCTTATAGCCAGAAATTTCTTCCAGATATAGTTTTAAAACAGTGAAAAGCCATTGTCGAGTGAGATAGTTTGCCAACACCTGGGCAATTACAGAGGAGAGAGAACCCTGCTGTGCGGGGGTATCACATGCGACGAAATATAACTCCGGCGACAGCTTTTCCACACTGTAATAACTGTTCGTCACCATCATCAGGTAGAATTGTGCTGTCAATTCCTTCTCCCTTTTGTGAAGATTCCTGGCAGTCATCTGGGTATGTAACAGTTCACAAAGCATCTGCCGGGCATGGGCGGAATAAGAGAAAATTTTAACTAATAGGGAAGCTTCCTTATGGTCACAGAAATATATCTTCTCTCTCAGCCTTTCCTGCAATTGGGTTTTCAAATCCGTATATTTTTCCGGCATGTCCAGCCCAGCATAGGAAAACAAAGCCGACTTCCACAGCCACCCGCTATTCGACCATGCCCACCTGAGCAATAAACTATGGGCATTATCTTTCATGTATGGGTCTTTGACCAAAAAGCACACTAGCATACCCAAAAAGAACATATTGTCTGGATTGGATTCTAATTTGGGAAACACCTCTCTTTTTGCATCGTCAAAATCTAATGAAATAATTTTGGAAAAAGCGCCTATAATTTGCTGGAGGTCAAAGGTTGTCCGGTATTTATGGATGTGGTTTACCTCTACCAGCCAGGAAATAATGGGGCTTCGCAAGGCAGGGAATTGCGTCCAGATATTAGACAATATCTGTTTTGATCTCCCGCCAAAGCCCACACAGCTCTGGCCGTCATCGCGGGTAAAGGATTTGGCGCCTATCACTGTCAGTTTGGACTGCAGGGAAAGGTATGGGTTGTTTCGGTGTTCATTTGTTTTCTTGCCCTCGTCATCCGTTTCTTCCACATCTGGCAGGAAACGGATCAGGTTATTCTCAATATTGGGCAGATCGTTTATTGTGACTACATCAAATACAGCCAGCGTAACCGCTAAAGCCAAGTATTCCCCATTGCGGTATTCTTCTATAAACCTTGCGCAGCCTTCTGGCGTTTCCAAAGCAAAGGACACGGCTTTTTTTGCCTGGGGAACATCCGGGTTCTCTTTATATTGCGGGGTGCTGCCCATATTAAGCGTGTTGATAAAAATTTGCCTTTCGGCAACATTCCCTGACGCGTCTAAGTTCTGGAAAGCACGTTTCGCTTCTTGCAGTTTTTCCGGGCTGTCAGGAAAACCGGGGGGCTGGCCATCGGCTTTTGGTTCGCGTGCATTGGCTGAAGCCTCAGGAGGCTGCTGGGGACGGTCTGCCCCGCTTTCTTGTGTACCGCCGCCTGTGTTGGGAATACTCGTATCCATTAATCATCCTTCTTTCCAAGATTAAGCTCGTTAATAGATAATATAACCCCAGCCGTATTGTCATGGATATTCATGGTATTCTTTGAATAAGCGGGAGGTGCTGCAGTTTTAGGCACTGGAACAGACTGCCTGTCTAGTTTTATGCGGTTTGCTATAAGAGAAGCAATTTCAGCCCCATTGCTAGAACAGAAATAATTCGTGCTGTTTGGATCGAACAATTTTTCTGGCAGAGGCGTGCCGTCTAAATAAATAGGAATAACCTTTCCGTCTCCATGATGCTTGCTAAAAGCAATGGATGCCTCTTCCATAGGAACCTTCTTCGCCACGTAATCTTTGGTGACAAACAAGGCGGCATACTCGGCCTCTACCCCAAATATCCGATAGAAAATTTCGCGCTGGTTTTGCCCGCTAAGCACGGTTTGCGCCTCTGGGGATTCGGCAAAAAAAGCATGTATATTTTCGGCCTTCAAATAGTGATATACCATATCTGCGATATCTTTATTTTCTGTAGCATAGGATAAGGCTATGTCATAGCGGTATTCCACAGTAATTCCTCCCAGATGTTTTCATGTTTATAAAGCGCTTATTAGCTTTTGAGGTCTTTTTTAAGGATCAAACCATTTCTTTTTAAATACTTTACTACTTTTTTCGACAAAATTCAAGAGATTAGCCTGCAAAAAACAAAAAGTTCTTCCAGTTTGCTAAAAACAGCAGGATATCCGGGCACTCCTCCGAATGCCCGGATATCCTGTCCGTATTTTTACGCTGCGTCATGCTCCTGGACAGACTGGCTGGCAATGGCCCTGCCCTGTTCCACCATGGTCTGGGCAAAAATCCCATACCCCATAGCCGGATCCTCTGTAAACACATGTGTTACAGCCCCTGCAAGTTTCCCGTTCTGCAGGATAGGCGCGCCGCTCATTCCCTGCACAATGCCTCCCGTAGCTTCCAGGAGCCGGGGATCTGTCACCCGGAGCACAAGGTTTTTGGTGGGCTGGTCGCGGCTGGCGATCCCCTCAATTTTTGCCTCGTAGAGCCTGGGGCCGTTTTCGTCGATGCTCAGGAGAAGCTTTACCGCCCCCTCCTGTACCTCTTCCCGGGGCAGCACAGCCAGGGCCGTCCCTGCAGGCGGGGTGTCCAGAGTGCCGTATACGCCGGTTTCGTTATTGGCAAGAAGCCTGCCTAAGGACTCATCGGAAGAAAAATATCCCCGGAGCTGGCCCGGGCTTTGGGGCTGGCCTTTTGTCACCCCGCAGAGGGTGATGGGGGCTGGTTCGCCGCTTTTCAGGGCCATCACGCCTCCCGCGTCCATATCGCATATGCCGTGGCCCAGGCCCGCGAACATGCCGCTTTGGGGATCGTAAAAGGTGAGGGTGCCCACGCCGGCGGCGCTGTCCCGCACCCAGATGCCGGTTTTAAAGGCCCCTTCGCCGTATACAGGGTTCACAGTGGCTTCAAACTGTTCTTCCCCCCGCTTCACCAGAAAGCGGATGGGCTTGCCGCCGCTTACCCCGATATACTTTGCCAGGGCGGCGTTGCTCTGGATTTCCATACCGTCTGCCTCTACCAGATAGTCCCCAGGCAGCAGCCCCGCTTCAGCAGCCGGGCAGCACACTCCGTTTTCCGTGTAGATGTCTGACAGGGAGGCCACAATTACCCCGTCTGTAAAAAGCTTAATGCCAAAGGCAGAGCCAAGGGGAATGACGGAAAGCTCCCCGCTGTCCGCCGCAGCCGCAGCCGGGGCCGCAGGCTTGTCATAGCTTTGCTCCCCGTTAAAAGCCGAGGCCTCCAGGGCTTGGGCCGCTCCCGGGCCCATAAGCCCCAGGGTGCCCAGCATGCACACCGCTGTAAGCCCTACGCTGAGGGAAAAGAACCGCACCGCCCTGCAAAAGGTTCCCAGCCCTTTTTTCATTGGTTTCATGGTTTCAAAGCTCCTTTCCGGGGTAAAATTGAAAACAAAAACAAGCCGCTTGTTTTCGCCCCGCATTTACCTTTTGCAAAAACAGCCCTTTTTATTTTGGCAATTAAAAACGCCCCTGCACACAGAATGCAGGAGCGAGAATTTTTGGTCTGCCGCATCTATCGGGCGTTGGCGCCAGGCTGGCTGCTGCCAAGCCTTTGCCCGATAGAAGGGACAGTAAGTTAGAAAAAATTTGAAAAAGAGTGAGATGATATTTTATGTTTCCGGTTCACCGTTTTGTTTGACTTCCCTTCATGTATCACTTCCTTTCTTGATGCTGACAGTATTGTACCCCATAATTATGAAGGGGGATTCACGATTATTTGAAGTTTTCGTAAGTAAATTGTGAACGCTCTTTGAATGAATTATACAGTTTGCCGAATTTCCAGAAAAACCCTGTGATTTAGCCGTTTAAAGCGGCATTTTCTGTTGAACCGCCGGGCTTTTTGTGGTATGATTTTATAGTTAACACAGTTCAAAAGAGGCAGAATGCCTCTTTTGAACCAGGCGGCTGAGCCGCCTGGCTTGAAAAGCGGGATGTACCGGTTTTCAAGTGCGTTTACTATAATACGCCCAAGGCAGAAGGAGGAGACGCTATGGACATCCTGACGCACCGCATCACCATTATCTGCGGCCATTATGGCTGCGGCAAAACCAATCTGGCCCTGAACCTGGCCCTGGAGGCGGCGGAGCAGGGGGGGCCTGTCACCGTGGTGGATTTGGATATTGTAAATCCCTACTTCCGATCTTCTGAATACAGAGGGCTGCTAAGCAGCTCCGGCGTCCGGCTTATCGCCCCGGTGTTTGCCGGAACCACCCTGGATACGCCTACCCTGCCCCCGGAAATCTCCTCCATTTTTGAGGAGGATGCTGGAAAAGTGTTTATCGACGCCGGCGGGGATGACGCGGGGGTTACCGCCCTGGGCGGGCTGCACCAGCGGCTTACCGCGGCAGGCTATGCCATGCTGTATGTGATAAACCGCTACAGGGCCTTATCCCAGACCCCGGAGGAAGCGGCAGCGCTGCTGAAAGAGATTGAAGGTGCCTGCCGGCTGAAGGCCGGAGGGATTGTGAACAACTCCCACCTGGGGGCGGAAACGCAGATGCAGGATGTGCTGGAAGCCCTGCCCTTTGGAGAGAAAACAGCGGCGCTGACCCATCTGCCCCTGCTTTTTTCCACTGTGCCGGATTTCGCCGCCATGGGCGGCAGCGTGCCGGAAGGTTTCAAGTCCATAAAAAGGCTCGTGACCTTCGCGTGGGAATAAGCGCTGCACTATACCCATATAACAAATACACAATATGTAAAAGTGATTTTAGGATCAACCCCTTTTTTAAAAGGGGTTGCAGGGTTTGGGACAGAGTCCCAATGTCTTAGACAGAAGGAGGGAAGAATATGGCTAGGATACTTGTAGACGAGAAGGTGTGCAAGGGCTGTTCCATGTGCGTAAACGCCTGCCCGCTGCACCTCATCGCGCTGTGTACAGATGTGCTCAACAGCAAGGGCTACCACCCCGCCAGGCTGATGGAGCCGGAAAAGTGCGTGGGCTGCGCCGCCTGCGCAACCATGTGCCCGGACACGGCTATCACCGTAGAAAAGTAAAGCATATTGGGAAAGGAAGAATACTCTATGAAGGTTTTGATGAAAGGCAACGAGGCCTTGGCTGAAGCCGCCATCCGGGCGGGGTGCCGCCACTTTTTCGGCTACCCCATCACCCCCCAGACAGAGCTTGCGGCCTATATGTCCAAGCGTATGCCGAAAATAGGCGGTACATATTTACAGGCTGAATCGGAAATTGCCGCTGTGAACATGGTGCTGGGGGCTGCTGCCGCCGGCGTGCGGGCCATGACCTCCTCCTCCTCCCCTGGCGTGAGCCTGAAGGGCGAGGGCATCTCCTATATGGCGGGTTCCGACCTGCCCGCCCTGATTATCAATGTCCAGCGTGGCGGCCCGGGCCTGGGAGGCATCCAGCCCAGCCAGGCGGACTACTGGCAGGCTACCAAGGCCACAGGCCATGGGGATTTCCAAATCCTGGTGCTGGCCCCCTCCACCGTGCAGGAAATGGTGGACTTGGTGTCCGACGCCTTTGACTTAGCCGACAAATACCGTATGCCCGCCATGATTCTGGCAGACGGCATGCTGGGCCAGATGATGGAGCCTGTCTCCCTGCCGGAAGAGGGGGAAAAGGCCCTGGCGGAGAAGCCCTGGGCCGCCTGCGGCCATGAGGGCAAGCGTGCCCATAACATTGTAAACTCCCTGTACCTGACCCCCGACAAGCTGGAGGAGCTGGTAAAGGAGCGCTTTGCCCGGTATGAAACCATCAAGCAGAACGAGCAGCGGGCGGAGGAATACATGGTTGATGACGCGGACGTGGTGGTGGTAGCTTACGGCGCCTCCTCCCGCGTGGCCCGGGGCGCTGTGAACAAGGCCCGGGAAATGGGCCTGAAGGCCGGGCTTATCCGGCCCGTCACCCTGTGGCCCTTCCCCACAGACGCTTTAAACCGCGCCGCGGCCCATGTGAAGAACTTCCTGGTGGTGGAGATGAGCATGGGCCAGATGGTAGACGATGTGAAGCTTGCCATAGGCTGCCAGAAGCCCGTCTGCTTCTATGGCCGCACCGGCGGCATGATCCCCACCCCCGCCGAGGTGCTGGAGCAGATAAAAGCCCTGGTGTAACACAAATTTGACAAAAAAACAGAGTATGCTATAATAAAAACGCCCCCCCTTTGCGGGGCGGGCGTTGCTACATACTATTAAAGGCGGTTAGTCACCCCGGAAGGGGGTGATGCATCTCTCTCATTTTAACGTGAAGGGAGGTGGCGCGCTATGGGAGTAAAGCTGCTGCGTTTTGCAGTATGCCTGCTGGTTGCTTTCGCAATCATCTTGTATTTTGCTCCAAAAGCGTGCTAGCCGCCCGGATAGCCCCCGGACGGCCAGCAATTCATTAGCCAGTTAAGGGACTAGCCGCCGTGCAGCAGCGCCCTTCTGTAATATATTATAGCAGAATCCCCTGTTTTGTCAAGGCACCTGCTTTGGAGGCTTGCCAGATGTTTGAATTCCTATTTGAATTTTTGGCTGACTTTGTAAGAACCTGTATTCATAATCGAAATTGCCGGATGAGCGGGGATTTTTGAAGCCAATCAAGGCAAATGTTCGCAGCAAGGCTGTCGCCTTGCAAGAAAATTTAACATAGAGTGGCTTCAAAAAGGCCGCTTAGACGGTGGTTACAGGTTGTGAATACAGGTTCTAAGTGAGCTGCTTTCGGCTGGCGTGGTTCGCTGCTTCAGCCGGAAACCTAAAACAAAACAAGAAAGGATGCTTTGAATATATGCAAACCGTATTCCAAAAGCCGTCTGTCCTGACAGACGTGCCTATGCACTACTGCCCCGGCTGCACCCATGGCATCGTCCACCGGCTGGTGGCCCAGGCTTTGGAGGAGCTGGGCGCAGAGGGAAAAGCCGTAGGCGTGGCCTCTGTGGGCTGCTCTGTTATGTGCTACGATTATTTTAGCTGCGACATGGTGCAGGCTCCCCACGGCAGGGCACAGGCCGTTGCCACAGGCTTGAAACGGGCCAAGCCTGAAAATGTCATCTTCACCTACCAGGGCGACGGTGACCTTGCCGCCATCGGCACTGCCGAAACAGTACACGCCGCCACCCGGGGAGAAAACATCACCGTTATCTTTATCAACAACGCCATTTACGGCATGACCGGCGGGCAGATGGCCCCCACCTCCCTGCCCGGGCAGGTTACCCAGACCACCCCTTACGGCCGCGACACCAACACCGCCGGGTATCCTGTGAAGGTGTGCGAAATGCTGTCCACCCTGGACGGCGTGGCCCTGGCCCAGCGGGTGACAGTGAACAACGTGAAGAACGTGAACATTGCCCGGAAAGCCATTAAGAAAGCCTTCCAGAACCAGCTTGAGGGCAAGGGGTATTCTATTGTGGAAGTGCTCTCCACCTGCCCCACCAACTGGGGCCTGTCCCCCATTGAAGCCTTAAAGTGGCTGGAGGACAACATGCTGCCTTACTATCCCCTGGGCGTGTACAAGGACATAGAGGGGGGCGTAAAGAAATGAAAGATTTAAATATCGTTTTTGCTGGCTTCGGCGGCCAGGGTGTGCTGTTCGCTGGGAAAGTAGCAGCTTACGCCGGCCTGCTGGAGAACAAGGAAATCTCCTGGCTGCCCTCCTATGGCCCGGAAATGCGGGGGGGCACTGCAAACTGCAGCGTCTGCATTTCCGACGAGCCTATCGGCTCTCCCCTGGTGACAGCCCCCAATGTGCTGGTGGCCATGAACCTGCCCTCCCTGGACAAGTTTATCGACACAGTGGAGCCGGGGGGCACGGTGCTCATTGACAGCTCCCTCATTGACAAGAAGGTGGAGCGCACCGACGTAACCGTATACTACGTGCCCTCCTCCGCCCTGGCAGAGGAAAACGGCCTGAAAGGCCTTTCCAACATGATCCTCATCGGGAAGCTGTTCCAGGAGGTGTGCTGTGCCGGGGGCGAATACCATTTCTGCACAGAGGAAACCCTGGACCATGCCATCCAGAAGTGCATCCCGCCCAAGAAGGCCAATATGCTGGATTTTAACCGCAAGGCCATTGCCATCGGGCAGAAGGCATAACCCCTTAGGGCGTGTTCACATAAGCGTTTGCAAGCGTCTTTTGGGCGGTTTTTTGCCATCTTCTTCGCCAAAAATTCTTGAGGTACGCAAGTACATCTGCGAATTTTTGACTTGATTCTGCCAAAAACCTGCTCAAAAATCCACATACTC